>JAHFFR010000014.1:4204-23599 GCA_023247825.1 Candidatus Omnitrophota bacterium | reverse complement strand
TATCGCCGATAATCTGGGTAGTCGGGCCGGGCTGGACTAATTTCTCAATTTCAAGCCTGATATTTTCAAGCGAAACATCGAGTTTCTGCAATACCGCGGCAGCCACCCCTTCCCCTTCCCGAATCAATCCCAGCAATATATGCTCAGTGCCGATATAGTCGTGATTAAAACGCCTTGCTTCTTCTTTTGCCAAGATAATTACTTTTCTTGCCCTTTCAGTAAAACGATTAAACATGATCACTCTCCAAAGTTATAATAAGTTAAGTTTCCTGCGGATCAATTCCGCCCTTTTTAAATCCCTCTCCTGCGATGAAAGTTTCTTATTTTCCAGCTTTTGCAGGTGCGCCGGCTGGGTAGTAATAAAAAGTTCATTTATTATGCGGCGGTCAATGTCTTTAATCATGCCAATGTCGCTTCCCAGCCTGATCATCGATAACAATTCTATCGTCTCCTGGCTGGTTATAATACGGGCGCTTTTTAAAATACCCAGGGAACGATTGATCCTGTCCTCCAGGACTTCTTTGCTTTTAGAAAGCATAATTTCTCTAGCTTGGGTCTCCTGTTCAATAATCTGGCGGATTAAGCCGTTAATATTTTCAATAATTTCATTTTCACTGTGGCCTAAAGACACCTGATTGGAAATCTGGAAAAAATTTCCGCTTGCCTGCGTGCCCTCGCCGTAAAGGCCGCGCGTAGTAAAGCTTAATTTGGCTATTGCCGCCAGCACCCGTTCAATCTGGCGTGACATTACCAATGCCGGCAGATGCAGCATTACTGAGCCGCGCATGCCTGTGCCGGTATTAGTCGGGCATGCTGTAAGATAACCGAAATCCGCCAAAAACGCGTAATCCAGAAGTTTTGCCAAGTCATCGTCAACGGCATTGATAATATTCCACGCCTCAAAAAGATTAAACCCCGACTGCATTAATTGGATACGCAGGTGGTCTTCCTCATTAATCATTACCGCGGTTATTTCTTCTTCGCCGACCAAGACAGCCTTATGCTCTGTTTTCTGCGTATGCTCAATAGACATAAGGTGCCTTTCCACCAAAAACTGTTTATCTATGCTGTCCAAATTCGCTAATTCAAAAAGCGTGGATTTTTTAAGCAGGTCGACGTTAGCCATTGCCTGGCCTACCTTGTCCACAACTTCATCTAACTGCGCCTTATTGGCCCAATGAGGAAACGGGATTTTATTAAGGTTCCTGGCAAGGCGGATCCTGCTTGAGATAACAATATCCGAATTCGGGCCTGTGCCTTTTAACCATTCGCTGGTGTGGTTTAATAAATCATTGATCTGCATATTAACCTTCTTTTCCCTTATTCTTGCTTTCAATCTCTTTGATTATGTCGCGCAAGCGCGCTGCTTCTTCAAAGGCTTCTCGCTGAATTGCCTCCAGCAGTTGGTTTTTTAATTCCTGCAGGCCGGTTTTCCTTTTATAAACCCGGGAAGCAGTTTTTATTTTTGACGGGGTTTTACCGATATGCTGATTTGAGCCGTGAATGCGTTTTAATAAAGGCGCCAAGTACTTGCGGAAAACATTGTAGCATTCCCCGCAGCCAAGCCTTCCGATCTTTTTAAAATCAGCATAGGTTAAGCCGCAGCTGGGGCATTTGGCAATAACTGCCTCTTCTTTTTCAATAGAAGGCTTCTGGAAGTTAGCCATACCTGCCAATAGATCGCTTAAGCCGAATTGCTGTTCCATAGCCGCGCTTTTGTCCCTTGCGCAGTCTTCGCATAAATGCAGCTCATTCATCTGCTCATCGATAATTTCAGTCAGATGCACTGTTGCCGGGTTTTTTCCGCAAATATCGCAAAGCATATTAATACCTCACTCCGTCCTTAGAAGTCAACTCTTTAAATTTCTTCATCAGGGACAACGTAAGTTTGCCCGGTTTACCGGCTCCAATAATCCTGCCGTCAACTTTAACTACCGGAACAATTTCCGCGGCGGTGCCGGTAAGAAAACACTCATCGGAAATATAAACCTCATGACGGGTGATTACATGTTCATGCGCCGGAATTTTATACTTGCGGGCAATCTCTAAAATAGAATCGCGGGTAATCCCGCGCAAGGTCCCCATGCACTGCGGAGGAGTATAGAGATGGCCATTCTTTGCCACAAAGATATTGTCTGCGGTACACTCCGCGACATAACCGAGGGAATCAAGCATAATTGCCTCATCGCATCCGGCATTACCTGCTTCAATTTTAGCCAGGATATTATTCAGGTAATTCAAAGACTTAATCTGCGGATTAAGCGCCTCAGGCAGGTTACGCACCGTCGGCACGGTAACAATACTCAGGCCATTGCGATAAAGTTTCTCCGGATACAAATCAATTTTATCGGCAATAATAATAACCGTTGCTCCTTTATAGCATTTACGCGGATCTAGCCCTAATCCCCCTTCACCGCGGCTGACCACCAGGCGGATATAAGCATTATCTAATTTATTGGCGCGAAGAGTACTTACCACCGCCTTGATCATCTGCTCCCTGGTTAAAGGAATTTTCAACATAATGCTTTGGCTAGATTCAAAAAGCCGGTCAATATGCTCTTTTAATTTAAACACGCGGCGGTTATATGAACGGATCCCCTCAAAAACTCCGTCGCCATAAAGCAGTCCATGGTCAAACACAGAAATCTTCGCGTTTTCTTTATCGTAAAATTTCCCGTTAATATAAACTTTCATTGATCCCCCTTTTTAATTTAAAATAATTCCATCCCGCAAATGCAATATTCTTCCGGCGACATTGGCAATATCCTTATCATGAGTGACCATAACAATAGTAATCTGCTGATCCCTGTTTAATTCGTTTAAAAGCCGCAAGATAATCTTACCGTTTTCAGAATCAAGGTTCCCGGTCGGCTCATCGCAAAGCAAAACTTGAGGCTTGTTAATCAATGCCCGGGCAATTGCCACTCTCTGCTGTTCTCCGCCGCTTAAAGCCGACGGACGGTGCGCCATCCTGTTTTTTAACCCCAATCTTTCTAAAAGCGCTGCAGCGGATTTTAAGCTTTTCTTTTTATCCCACCATGATTTTAAAATACCGGGCAGCAGGACATTTTCCAAGGCATTCAACTCCGGCAAAAGATGAAAAAACTGGAAAACAAAACCTATTTTGCGGTTACGAAAGTCAGAACGGCTGCTTTCATCCAAATTATAAATATCCGCTCCTTTAAAATAAACCGCTCCTGTCGTAGGATTATCCAATCCCCCTAAAATATGCAGGAGCGTGGATTTGCCTGCGCCCGAGGGCCCCTGAATTACCAGAAATTCACCCTCACTCACAGTAAAATTTATATTTTTTAATACTTCAAGGCTGCTTGCGGTATCGCGGTAACTTTTACAAATTTCGCTGGCCTTGATTATTTCCTTATTCATGCCGCAGGGCCTCACTAGGAATTATTTTTGTAGCATAATATGCCGGATAAATACTGGCAGCCAAAGCTATCGCCAGCGCCGAGATTAGAATTAAACTGATATCCCCGGTGTTAATATTTACGGGGATACGGTCAAAATAATAAATGTCCTGCGGAATCAGCGATCGTCCGATTATAGCGGATATCAAATCCACCACTTTATCCAACGAAAGCGCCAAAGACACTCCCGCGCTTACTCCCAAAAGAATACCGATTATGCCGATAGCCATACCCTGAAAAATAAAAATCTGACAAATACTTTTAGTTTTGGCTCCGACTGAACGCAGGATGCCGATATCCTTAATCCGGCTCATTACCGACATAATCAGAGTGCTCACAATACCGAAGGCGGCAACCACGGTCGTCATCGTTACCACGACAAACATGACTATTTTCTCAAGTTTTAAAGCTTGGAGAAAATTTCTATTCGCGTCTATCCAGGTGCGCGCCTGAAACGAACCAAAACCCGTCAGGTCCCGGTATAGCTTTTCTTTTATTGTTTCAACCTTATAGACATTATCCACCTTGATGGCGATACCGCTTACTTTGTCAGGAATTTTATAAAAATCCTGCGCGCCGCGAATACTGGTTAAAATAAGGCTTGAATCATAAAGGTACATCCCGCTGTTAAAAATACCCTTGATCAGAAAATCAGTCTTAGCCAGGGTAACCGGCGAGATTAAGCTTATGCTGTCTCCGGGCGCCAGGGCCAAACGTAAAGCAAGTTCTTGCCCTACCGCGACTTCATTACCAGCCAAATTATAGTTTCCCGATCTTAAATACTCATTAATCTTGGATGTTTCTGCCTGCAGCTTCGGGTCTATGCCGCGCACCTCTACTCCAAAGATTGATTTGTCATTTTTTACCAGGGCCTGGCCGTCAATAAAAGGTGATGCGCCTAAAACATAAGGAAAAGTTTTCAGTTTATCAATCACCTGATACGGATTCTTCAAGGCGCCGTAAAATTCAAGCGACAGATGGGCATTGGTGCCCACCATTTTATCCTCCAGGAACCTGTCAAATCCGCTCATCACCGAGATAACCACAATTAATACCATAACCCCGATAGCAATTCCGATAACGGAAATTAAAGCGGTGATGGAAATTATTTTTTCTTTTTTACCCGCCCTTAAATATTTCTGGCTGAGCCATAATTCGCAAAACATATTAAACTTTGCCCTCTTGCTGTTCCTGGGGCCTAAGAAGAGGAAATAAAATTACATCCCTTATCGACGGCTGGTCCGCGAGCAGCATAACTAACCTGTCAATACCTATGCCCAGCCCTCCTGCCGGAGGCATGCCATGCTCTAAAGCCAGGACATAATCATCATCTACATTTTTCTGGCTTTGCCTATTGGAAGGCAAACCATTGTCCTCTGACTTATTTTCTTCTTCGGTTAAATCTTTGATCTCTTCTTCAAAACGCCTGCGCTGCTCCAGGGGGTCATTTAACTCGGAATAAGCGTTAGCAACTTCCATTCCCGCCATGTAGAGCTCAAACCTCTCTGAAATCAACGGGTTATCTTTTTTATTCTTAGCCAGAGGGCAAAGGGCGCTGAAATAATCCGTGATAAATACAGGGTTAACCTGTATATCCTGCTCAAGAGTATCCTCAACAATTTTATTTATCTGAGAGCGGCTCAAGCGGTCTCTATCCCGGGCAAACCCTTTTGCCTGCAATTTTTTAAGCATACCCTCCGCGTCATCCTGCGGCTCTATGCCGAATCTATCTTTAACCAGGCCGGCAAATGACTGCCTGTTCCATGGAACTTTAAGTTCAATGGTTTTACCCTGATAGCTTAACTCTTCTTTTCCCAAAACCTCTTTTGCGACATGGCAAATCAGCCTTTGCGTTAAATCAATCATATCTTCATAATCAGCATAAGCCTGGTAAACCTCAAGCATTGTAAATTCGGGATTATGCCGCGTGGAAACCCCTTCGTTACGGAAGCTCCGGTTAATCTCATATACCCGGTCAAGGCCGCCGACTAAAAGGCGTTTTAAATACAGCTCCGGGGCAATCCTTAAAAATAAATCCATACTGTATTCGTTATGAAATGTTTTAAACGGCCTGCCGGCCGCGCCTCCTGCGATATCATGCATCATCGGAGTTTCAACCTCCAGGAATCCTTCTGCGTCGAGAAAACTCCGGATCGACCGGATAACTTTGGCGCGTAATAAAAATACTTTTTTTACCTCTTCATTGGAAAGAAGGTCGAGATAGCGCTGCCGGTAACGCAGCTCCACATCTTTTAAGCCATGCCATTTCTCCGGTAAAGGCCGCAGGGCTTTGGATAATATGGCAAAGTCCAGAACCTTGAGCGTAAATTCACCGGTATGTGTCTTAAAAAGCTCGCCGCTTGCGCTGATGATATCGGCAATATCCAACTGCTCAAGGATGGCGGCTTTTTCTTCCCCCACAATATCCCGTTTAACATAAAGCTGGATTTTACCGGTTGTATCGCGCAGGTCCATAAAATTAACCTTGCCATGCGCCCGGTTAGCCATAACCCTGCCGCAGAGAGTAACTTTTTTGCCTTCTTCAAAATTGCTCAAAACCTGCCCAATAGTATCATGTGCGGACACGCTGGCAGGATATAAAGCGACATTTTTGGCGCTAAGCGCATCTAATTTAGCAATTCTTTGCTGAACAATCTCATTAATGTCCATAGTTTAGTAATTATATAGTATATTTGGGGTTATGTCAAAAGAAAATCAGGACGGGTATGAAAATATCCTTTACGTGTCTGCCTTGTCTTGTTCCTCCGCGCACCGCTTGAGTATAAATTTCCGTTTTTGCTTCCGGCGCTGAAATTTTCCGCCGTGTGCTGCGGTTTGCGGCTCACTTTCGGCGTATTTACATATATGATCGAAGCCTTTCGTTCGTCGCAATCCCTTGCACACCGGGCTTAGATAGTTCAAATGCCGAAAAATTTCTAATGCGCCTCCAGCAAAAGCGGGAAATCTTATAGCGGACCATCTCAACCGCATAGGTTGAGGAGGCTATACACGTGTAAAAAAAATATTTATCGGTTTGACGAATCGAGTACCGCTATAGTGTTAATCTTTAAGGCAGGATTCAGTTTCTTTTAGCAGTTTACTTAGAGATAAGTTTAAAGCTCGGGCAATCTTGTATGCTACTCCAATTCCCACATCAACCTTTCCTAGTTCAATAGAACTGACATAAGTGCGGTGAATATTCGCTAAATCAGCAAAATTTTCTTGAGATAAATTAAGTTTATGGCGCTTCTTTCTTATCGCCATTCCAAATTCTTGTCTAAACTTTTTAACATTGACTTGTTCTTCCATAGGCGATATAATCCCACATTGTAGACTATTAATCTACAGACGATAGTCTACAAAATGATATCATTAAGAGGTAAGCTTCCTTTGGATCTAACGGCTAAAAATGTACATTTAGTTAAAACTTAACAATTTATGGGGACAGGCTAGGTGGGTGGGCTATGGTTAGTTATTAAATAAATATCGAGATGGCTAAAATTATATCTAATTCTAAAATTATAGTTAATTGGTGGGATTTTTATTTAGTAAAATGGGGTATTAAGAAAAATACCACGCTTCTTTTGAAAAGTAAGCCGGATATACTAAGCATTGTTTTAGACAAGAGTATGATTTTAGGCAGAATGACTTTAATTAAAACGGTCTTTCGGCTATTGAACGAGGATAGGATTGAATATTACGATGACTCCAAGGAGATGGTGATTTATGGTAAAAATAAAGAAATAAACAGAAGAGGCCATCTTGATATCAAGGCCATCGAGAATATCGAACGATTGTTAAATTTACGCCTGCCATTTGAAGAATATGGAGCTGATTTTTTTGTGCTTGATATCGATAAAGGTTTTAAATTTATAATTAGGAAAGATAATATATATGACTTAGGTGTTGCGAATGAAACCTTTTTTAAAGGGGAATATTCATCTTTAAGCGCTTATCTTAAGGGATCTACGGTCTTAGATATAGGTTCCTACATTGGTGATTCAGCGATTAAATTTATTTTAGAAGGTGCTAAAAAAGTATATAGCTATGAACCCCACCCTGGCCTGTTTAAAATTGCTTTAAAAAACATGGAATTGAATAATCTAAATAATAAGATAATCCTCAAAAACTATGGCGTAGGCGATAAGGATGAGGTTGTAGATATTTATGAAGATAATCTTGGGGCTACATCCTGTTTTGGGCTAGAAAATAAAAAAGGCGGAAGAAAAGTTAAATTAAAAATTACTCCTTTGCAACAAATGATTGAAGAAATTGGGGATATTGATGTAATGAAGATGGACTGCGAAGGAGCGGAATTTAAGGCAATCCTTTCCTGCCCCATTGAATACTTAAGAAAAATCAATGTTATGGTTATAGAATATCATGACGATCCTCTTGTATTAATTGAGCATCTGAAGAGGAATGGTTTTAAGGCAAGGATAATTCACCAATGCGTCTTAGCTAATAAAAATACTGGCTTGTTATTTGCAACCCGGAGGGATAGAACTAACTAATATAACCGAAACTGTTTCGCCTTTTCTTTTAAGCCCTATATTCTGAGAGTTTCTTGATACGCTTAAGCATATTAGGGTGCGTGCTTAAAAGTTCAAGCATCTTATCCCCTAAATTCAGGCGGATATTTGATTTTCTAAGCAGTTCCAGTTCAGAAGCATCAATAATCCCGTTTTTATCTAAATCCAATTGCGCTAATTCCAATACTTCCTTGCGGCCCTGCGATGGATCATTGATGAAAAAGGCTTTCATCCCTTCTGTTTGTTTTAAAGATTCCTGGTTTAATTTTGCCGATCCATAGGCCAGCTTATAAAGGCTGGAGGCCAGTGCTTTAGGCTGATTTCCCAGAAGCACGCTTCCTCTATCCGCAAAATACTCACGTATTCGCGAGGCATAAAGCACCAAAAGATTCGTTACAAAATAAAATAAGAAAGCTGCCAGGCCGATTAACATGGTGTTTCCCCCGCGTTCATCTCGCCTGCGGCCGTAAAATAAAAACTGCCAGGCAATCCGGTACATAATTATCGGGATTACCGAAAGCAGGGTTATCGTCAGCACATCGCGGTTCTTCAAATGGCTTAATTCATGGCCAAGCACAGCCTTTAATTCCTCGTCGGAGAGTAAAGCCATGATCCCGTTTGTTACGCAAACCCTGCCGTCTCTTATCGAACGGCCAAAAGCAAATGCATTGGGAATATCAATCTGGGCAATGCCAATCCTCGGCATGGGAATATTGGCGCGCACGCTCAAGGACTCAACCATCTGATACAGGCGGGGATTCTCTTCTCTTTTGATATATTTTACGCGCATGCTCCATTCTACAAGCTTAGGCCCGAGCATATACTGGATAAACATCATCGCAAGAGAAATTATCAGATAAAAACTAAAATCCCCGACATGCAGGAAGCTCCTGCCTATAACTACCATTACGGCATAGATGATCCCGAATAAAAGAGTTACCAATAACCACATCCTTAATTGTAATGACCACATTTTAATTGCCCTCCTTGATTGCTTCTGCTTTAATCGTAAATTTTACTATCTGCAAAGCAGCGTTATCGGTGTTTACGTATACAAATTGCTTAACCTGGCCCAAATAGCCCTTGGAATTAAAGCTTACATTTATCGTTGTAGTTTCGCCCGGCTTTAAAGACTTCTTATCCGCTTGTGAAGCAGTGCAGCCGCAGGATGTATTTACGCTTGTTATATTTAAAACATCTTTGGTTTCATTCTTAAAAGTAAAACCGTGTTTCAGGATCTCACCCTGGTTAACCTTGCCAAAATCCCATTCATTAGGGTCTGGAATATTAGAATCTGCATAATTAAACTGAAGAAAAACCAAAAAACTCAGTAAGAATAAAATTATAATTTTACGCATTAAGCCCTCCAGATTAAAAATATGCCTAAACTAAAAAATAAAACTGCCATAAAAATTTTTATGAGCCCCATGTGCCTTTTTAGAAAGCCGGAAAACTGGCTGCTGGTTGTGCCAAAGAGCGCGAATACAAAAATCACTATAAGCGGAATTATAAACATTATATTATACAATAAAAGATACCCTAAAGCTTGGAATTTTAGGGCAGTGGTTTTTAAAACAAAAGTTATCGTCGGTAAATATACCTGGCCGGTACATACTGCTTCTAAAAGCGAGACCAAAAACCCGGTGATAAATGCGCTGGCAACAAGCTTACCTAAACCAGGCAGTAACTTATCCTGCTTCTGGTGGGGGCTCTTACGATAGAAAAACCCCACCACTTTATGGATTCGGTCTTTAACCGGCTTAGGTAACTGTAAGATTAATTCATCAGTTGAGCCTGTCTTTTTGAATTTAATAAAATCATAAATCGCTAAAATACCAAACAAAATACTCAGTCCCCCGATAATCGTATTCAACAAACGGGCAATTACCCAGAAACCTTTAAACCGGTAAAAAAAATTAAAAATCCCAAGGCCGATACATAAATAGGTCAGAAATACGGAAAAAATAAATGAGCTGCCAATAAAAATAAGCTCTCTTTTCCGGTACCCCTGCAAAGCGAGAAAAGATATGAAGAACACAATCACCGTAAAAGCGCAGGGATTAATTCCGTCCTCAAGCCCGGCAATAATAATCGTTGCCGGGACAAAACTCTTAAAATATTTAACCAAATCCACCGGAGCTACCGATATCACCGAGCGGTTTACTTTTAATCCGTTTGAAATAAAATCGCGCAGATTATCTTTGATCTGGTCATTGGCGGTTAAAAATTTACCTTCTAAATAAAAAAGCGGCACCTGAAATTGGGTGCTTAAACCGTTTTTCTGCAAGAGGCCCAGAAGCATCATATAATTATCTGCATCGCCTATATCCCGGTATTCAAAAACAACCCTGCCTCCAAATTCTTTCTCTATCCCCGGCATCAACTCCTGTTTTACCTCGATACACCTATGGCAGGTAAGCGAATGAAAAACAATCAGCTTGGGAAGGCCTTGCTTATCAGCCGCCAGTAACCCTGACGGCAGAAATAAAATTAACAGCAAAAAGATAAAAAAGTTCCGTATTATTTTATGCATGGCATTAAATATATCATATTGAAATTAAACAATCAACGCAAAACAACAAACTTTCCCGCGCCCGATAAAATAAGCGCGATACAGGCCGCGGCAATAATAAAAGTATATTCAAAACCGCCGTTAGCTAAAAAGAACCCCTTGCTTAAATGCACCTTGATTCCGGCAGTAAGAATAAAAATCAGAAGTAAGGCTGCTGCCAACCTGGTTTGTATGCCTAAAATCAGGAAAAGCCCTCCAAGTAATACGGTATAGGAAGCAACGTAAGACCAGACCATCGCCGGGACAAATCCTAAGCCGGAGAGCATCTCAGAGAAACCTTTAACTCCCGGGCCCTTGAATAAACCAAAGGCCATCTGTAAACCATGCGCCAAAAACATGATGCCTATCCCCAATCTTAAAACCAGGATTCCTAAATCTAACATCGGCCACCTCCTTTTAGACGGAAAACACACATCATAAAATGTAACAGCGTAGGTATTATCCCCTTTACATTCAAGCCAAACACCCTGCCGCATGATCTATTATTAGCCATTGGAATAATATACCCTAAGTCCAACGGCCGGAATTTTTTAAGCGGGACATTCCTTATGCTTCTTATTATATTTTTAGCAGCATGCTCCCCTTCTGTAATCGCGAATTGAACAGCCATCCTCAAAAAATTATTATTTTTACCAAAAAGAGCCGTATCCCCGGCGCAGAAACAATATTGATTGGCCCTTAAATACTCATCAACCACTATCCTGCCTTGAGGATTTTTATTAACCGCCAGCTTCTGAATAAAATCCGCGGTCCTTACCCCGGGCACCCAGATAAGCATAGGATTGCCAAAAACCCTGCCTGTAGAAAGCGTAACTTTATTCACCTCGATTTTTTCAATAACTGAATTTGTTAAAATATCTATGCCCATATTCTTAAGGTTTTTTTCAGCATAAGCCTTCATCCAATCCGGCAAAGGCCCTAATATCGCAGGCGCGCGTTCAACAATGATTATTTTTTTAATCAGGCCTTTCTTTTTAAGGTATAGCCAAAAATTAGCCGCTGCCTCTACTCCGGTATACCCTCCGCCGCAGATAATAAAATTATCAAACTTATTTTCACCAAGCGCCTTAATTATTGCCTTAACATCATTTACGCTGTTCAGGGAAAAAGCGTAATCTTGCGCATCCTGATTAGAAAAAAAGTTTGTCTGGCTGCCGCTGGCAATAATTAAGAAATCATAGCTGTAAGAAGCTTGGGCCGTAGAAACCTGCCTGGATTCAAAATCAACGGAGAGAACCTCTTCTCTGATAAATCCTGCTTTTAATTTCCGGCAGGAATACGCGATATCGCAGGCAAGCAATTCCGGGTTAATTCCCCTGCCTATGCAATCAGGAATAACCGGCAAAAAATCAGAGCGCTCTTTTTTATCAAACAGGGTAATTTCAAGGCCTAAGCCGCACTTAGATAATCTGTTTGCCGCGCTTAATCCCGCAAAGCCGGCGCCGATAATAATAACTTTCTTCATGGGCTTTTTCTCTAATTGCGCAACGATACTTTATATGTTAACATAACTCTATGTTTTTGAGAATAAAAAACCGGGTTGAAAAAGAGCTGTCTATCTACGGCCGCTCGATAGATAAATTATACTCCCTAAACAAGCTCTCTCCTACTCTTTTTAAGAGCATAAAAGAGTTTATCCTGCGTGACGGCAAAAGAATAAGGCCGGTATTATTCTGCATCGGCTACAAGGGCTTCTCCAAAAAAACTCCCATAGGCCTCTATCGCTCCGCGCTATCCTTAGAGCTCCTGCATGATTTTATGCTTGTCCACGACGATATTATTGATAAATCCGATATGCGCCGCGGCAAGCCTTCCATGCATAGCTTATTAAACCGCTGCCTTTACAAAAATAAAGAAGCCAAGTTTAACGGAGAAGACTTAGCAATAGTTGCCGGGGATGTCATGTATGCCATGGCTTTGGATGCTTTTTTAGCGGTTAAAGAAGATCTGCGCCGTAAGGAAGAATCTCTAAAAAAACTTATCTCGGCTGCGCTATATACGGGCAGCGGAGAATTTATCGAGCTGCTTTTAGGGGCCAAACGGATAGAAAAAGTCACTCAGCAGGATATTTATAAAATTTATGACTATAAAACCGCAAATTATACATTCGCCTCTCCGCTCACTATGGGGGCCGTTCTTGCCGGAGCAAAAACCGCCCAGATCAAAAAATTATTTTCCTATGGCATCCTTTTAGGCAGGGCGTTCCAGGTTAGAGACGATATAATCGGAACATTCGGCGAAGAAAAAACCACCGGCAAACCAAACCTTACCGATATTAAGGAAGCTAAAAGGACGCTGCTTATCTGGCACGCCTTCCATCATGCGAATAAAAAAGATAAGCTGATCATTAAAAAAATTATGGGAGGTAAATTAACCCGGAATACCGAACTTCTTAAAATGCGCAGGATTATTATTAAAACCGGCTCACTCGCTTATGCGCAAGGCCAGATAAAATATCTATACTCAAAAGCCGCAAAACAAATTAACAGCCTGAAAATGGATAGAAAATATAAACAGGCATTAAGCGAGTTCTCTCAAGGCATACTTCTGGGTAAAAAATAATTATGAAAATAAATCTGGCAAAATCATCCGGTTTCTGCTTTGGAGTAAGAAAGGCGATTACTATTGCGCTGGAAAATGCCAAAAGCAGAAAACCGATATTTATGCTCGGAGACATCGTGCATAACGAAGAGGTGGTCAAGCAAATCCAGAAAGCCGGAATCAAGAAAATTAACCGCCTGGGAAAAGGCGCCGAAAAAACATTATTAATCCGGGCGCATGGCTGCTCTAAAAAAACACTGCAGAAGGCGTTAAAATCAGGCTATACAATTATCGACGCAACATGCCCGATGGTAAAAGAAATACATAAAATTGCCAGCAGGCTTGAAAAGGCCGGCTACCGGATAATTATAATCGGGGATAAACTGCATGATGAAGTGCAGGGGATTGCCGGGCAGCTTAAATCAAAGGCAGTCATAATCGACGGGCTTAAAAATATGCCTATTGGAGAAATTAAAAAAATCAGGCGCGCGGGAGTTGTTGTGCAATCAACTCAAAACCTTGATAACGTGCTGAAAATACTAAAGGTATTGCGTAAATATATTCCGCACGTAGAATTCCACAACACAATATGCAACCCTACCAGACTTAAGCAGAATGAAGTAAAGGCTATGCCGGAAGAAAATGACGTAATGATTATTATCGGCTCTAAAACCAGCGCTAATACGAAAAGAATTTATGAGATATCCAAGCCTTTGAATAAAAACAGCTACTGGATTGATTCTGCGGAAAAGATAGAAAAGGGCTGGCTAAAAAATGCCAAGAAGATAGGAATAACCGCAGGCGCATCCACCCCGCAGGCAACTATTAATGAAGTTATTCAGAAAATTAAAGTTATTCCTTCTTAATTAATAACCCCTTACTCTTCTCTGCGCTTCTTTCCAATCTTCTGCTTGAGTGTTATCAGGCTTACCCTTGCTTTCCCAGATGGAACGGGCAACCAGCTTAATTTTCTCATCAATTTCTTCCTTGCTCTCTTCAACAACCCTGTTATAGAGCCAGGCAATCAAGCTTCCAAGGCAAAACGCAAAAGCAAAACATAAGGCTGAATTAAAGATTATGCCAAGCAAAGTCGGCCTGTAGCCCAAACAGATCATTGCCATCGCCCTGTTTAATCCGCTTTCCAAACAAAAGATTACATTCAAGGTACCCACTACAAAAGAAAGCGCCGCCGCGATAATACCAAAAGCAATCCCAAGCCCCTTTACCCATAACTTTGCCATCGTTACCTCCTTATATTAAAAAACTATTGTTTTGTTTTCGTATTTGATAATACGGTAATCAATGTAACTGGATATTGCCCCTGCCAACGCTTTTTTTTCTAAATTCTTGCCTTTTCTTATTAAATCCTGGCGGTTATCTTTATGCGATACGTTCTGGACCTCCTGGGCGATAATCGGGCCTTCATCAAGTTCATTACTTACAAAATGCGCGGTTGCGCCGATAACCTTGACCCCTTCCTTAAGCGCACGGGCTGCCGGATCAGCTCCTTTAAAAAAAGGCAGGAAACCGTGATGAATATTAATAATATCCTTGTTATATTTCTTTAGAAAATCGGGAGAAAGCACCAGCATATAACGCGCCAGCACCAGAAAATCCGTAGAATCAAGGGCATAAGACAAAAGCTCGGCTTCCCGGCGCTTATTTTTATCCGCCGGCACATAATAAAACGGAATATTATAACCGGTTACTAATTTACGGTGTTTTTCAAAATTACTTAAGACAAAAGGGATCTTAACCCTTAATTCCCCCGCGCTCCATAGATATAGCAGGTCTACCAGGCAATGATCCGGCTCAGATACGAATATCCCCATGCGCAGAGTTTCTGATTTATCGTAAAAATTCCAATCCGCGCCGAACTCCTTCCCTATAGGCGAGAATGACGAAATTAAATCTTTTTTGGCATATTGGCCTTCATCAAGGACAAACTCAACGCGTATAAAAAAAAGCCCGCCCTGCGGGTCAGTGCTGTGCTGGTCCGCGGTAACAATATTACCGCCGTGTTTTAGGATAAAATCGGAGATCTTGGCAACAATCCCTTTTTTGTCCTGGCAGCCAAATAATAAAATGAATGTCCGCATATTATCCCCCACCTGCCGACAGGCAGGATATTGAGGTATTATACATCAATACCATATTTTTTTTCAATAAATAAAAAAGATTTACTTTAATTTTTTGGAAATCTCATAAAGGACCCCGCCTGCAATTTCCGGCTTAGGAAGAAAATATTTCCTTGCGGAAACAACTACTTCAGTTTTATTATTGGGTTTCTTCCTGATCTTTAAAGCTACCTGCGCAGAATTTATTTCTGCGCTGATTGAGCCATTCGGCTTATCCTCCTTCGTAACCCTGCCCATCTTTTTTAAAACAGCCAGGCTTACTTCGAATGTATTACCTGAATTTGCCGCAAAATCCTGTTGAACGCTGTCTCTTCCTATAAATGTTGCCGCTATCCCGACAGGCAAAACGGCAACCCCGGCTAACATCGCGGCGCCGTAAATCTTTGCCCCTTCTATCCCGGCTGACTTCATCGGCTCTGCCAATATAAGCGCCGCCAGCTGTTGAACGCTGGTAATATTTTTGTAACTTTTATGTATATTTATATCATATACTTTGACAGAAGCTTCTTTTTGCGCGCTGTAATCTTTTAAAATAATCCTTCCAATCCCAAGCTTAACCAAATCAAGCCGCATAGGCATCTGTTTGGATGATTTAGCTTGCTGCTCCTTCCCCTGCTTTACTACTTTTAGTTCGTCAACATTTAATTGTCCTTGGCTGTTTTTCTCAAGGTTCATTTCTTTCAATTCAATCTCGGCATTTACTAAATGCAATTTCTGCTTAAATAAAGCGCCCAAATCATAAATAACGCTTATCTTCGGCAAATCCACGAGGATACTTCTGGAAAACCCCCGGGGGTTATATATCTTAAATCCCGATATTTTTACAGACTGCTTAAAAATACCCAGAGAAAATCCGTCTATATGGACCGGCGCCCCAACAACCTGGGTTGCCACAACTGTTATTGCAGATTTAATTATCTGGTCCCTGATAATACCTATGGCAAGGATGGAAGCAATAACTATTGCCAATATGATTATGGCTTTCTTCATTGCTTAAGCTCCTTTCTAAGAAGGTCCTGCTTCATCTTTGATCCGCCCTGATAACCGCCCGGCGAGCCGTCAGAGCGGATAACGCGGTGGCAAGGGATAACTATCGGGAAAGGATTGCCTGCTAAGGCCGTCCCGACAGCCCGGGCAGCAGCCGACTTACCCAGATGTTTTGCGATAAGCTGATAAGTACTGACTCTGCCTCGAGGAATAGCATACGCGGCGCGCAGGACTTTTTGCTGAAAAACGGAACAAAGGTCAAGACGAAGTATATTTAGAGGAAATCGGATATTCTTGCCATTTAAAAATGCCGTAATTTGCTTGGCAAGTTTATCGATTTTTGGGCATGAAGAAATAGTAGAGCTTGAAAATAATTTAGTATTTCCGGATAAGGCGATGCGGATTATTTTAGGTTCTCTCCTGTAAACCGACCAAAAAATAACCACCTTAATAATAGCGCTTATTTTTTCTTAAACGCTACCAATGCCTTCTGGTTATCGCTGGTAGATAATATAAGCTTGGCCGGGCAGGTTCCGGAACAGGCAGTGCCATACAAATGTTTGATGTCAATATTCTGCGCGGCTAATTTATCGGTAGCGATTTTTAAAGCTCCGGGCTTGTTCTCCAGATCAAGGACAATTACCTCAGACTCTTTTACCGACGCAAATCCGGCGACAGATAGCGCCTCTACGGCACGGGTGGTATCGCTGGTTACTATCATTATCTTGGCTTGGCCATCAAAGGCGTATCCGGCAACGCCATCAATGTTGATGCCATGGTTAGCGGCCAGCTTGGCTATCTCATCCAATAGCCCGATCTTATTTTGCGCAGTAACAACAACTTCTTTACCGATAGCTGCATTTTTGATCATAGCCACCCTCCTTTTTATTTATTATATTATCCGCCAAAGTACCCCTGCCGTCAACCATTAACTTCGCTTTTTACCTGACTTTTTTCTATAATTTTTCAGCTATCTTCTTTGCTGCTTCTTTTGCATGGACTTTTATTTCCTCTTCAGGAACTTCATCTATCCCAAAGAGGTTTCTGTCGAAATCATATAATTTGTCCACGATAATTACTTCAGGGCTAAGTTCACCAATTACGCCTTTCATCATACGGGAAGCGCATTTAATAAAACACCCTTCTATCGCGATAACTTTTTTGGCATTTCTTACCAGGCTTCTCTGCCCTGTATCTTTGGTAAATGCGCCGCCTAAACAAATACGGACGGTTTTCTCCGGAGCCAGCGAGTGACAAATTATATTTGCCGCCTGCCTTGCCACCTCGCCTCTTAAGCACGCCCCCTCACAGCAGATTACAGCAACCGGCTTTGCCGCCTGTTTTTTAGCGTAATCCTCGCACATCGGGCAAACATTCCCGGCCCTCTCTATCTTTACGGTTTCCTGCCCTGCAACTTTTTTTGCTGAAACTTTTATACTTACTATCGTATCTGCGATTTCTTTTATTTTTTCAAATGGTATTTTTAAAGTCTCCATTATTTTCTCCGCTGCCGGATCACTGGTCAAGAATTCAACAGGGAATTTAGTTTCGGAAATTATTTCCGCTTCCTGAAATCCCGCTTTTTTTATGGCCCCGAGATATTCATCCTTCCGTATAGCTCCCCCAAGGCAGCCAACGTAGGCATCAATGGAGTCTTTTACAAAATCCGGAACTTCTTTTAACCACACAATATCTGAAACCATCAGCCTGCCGCCCGGCTTTAATACTCTAAAAGCTTCTTTAAAAACTTTTTCTTTGTCAGGCGAAAGGTTAATAACGCAGTTTGAAATAATTACATCTACGGAATTATCCGGCACCGGCAGATTTTCAATCTCCGCGCGCCTGAACTCCACATTCTTATACTTACCTTTCCTGGCGTTTTCTCTTGCCTTTTCAATCATTTCAGGCGTCATATCTATACCAATGACCCTTCCGCTATGGCCGACTTTATTAGCAACGAGGAAACAATCAAACCCCGCGCCTGAACCAAGGTCAAGAACGATATCGCCTTCCTTTAAAGAAGCAAGGGCAACGGGATTCCCGCAGCCAAGCCCTAAATTGGCGCCTTCGGGCACGCTTTTTAGCTCTTTCTCGGAGTATCCTATATTCTTACTTATATACTCGGCTGAATCAGAGCCGCAGCAGCTTGGCTTTCTAAAAACAGAGCAGGACTTGCTTTTCTTCGCAATCTTTGCATAACTCTCTTTTACTATTTCCTTAATATTCTTATTCTTCATTTCCTGCCTCCCTTGTTCATCATTTCTTTCATCATCGGCCCGAGCAAATCTTTTACCATCTCGGCAAATTCTTCAGCCCTGATTAAAGAAATACAGCAGATCTTGTCGCCTTTTTTCCAGCTTATGATCGTTAACTTATCGTGCGCTTTAATATTTGCCTTGTTTCTTACTTCTCTAGGCAGCACCATCTGGCCCCGCTCATCTACGGTTATTACCGATTCCACCTCGCAATGGCCGATTTTCGCGATGGCTGAACAACAGGTATTAAATTTATCATTCTTTATCATTCTTTATCCTCCTCCTTAATAGTTCATTCTACTGAATATTCTGAATAATCAGAATCTACTGAAAGTATACCCGATAAAACCGGTTTGTCAAGTGTTTTTGATTAAAGGCCGCAAAAAACAAAAACCCCCTCTGCGATAAAATACCATATACAGAGGGGGCTCCTGTTTTTTAACTGATAACTATATGCTAAATTCGATTAATTTATCTTTAAGATTTACTGCTCCTGTTGCCGGAAACAAAACCCCACACACCGCCGCTACCGGTAACACCAAGATAAGTAAGGGCCTCTGCTATACTAAGCTCTTTAGTAATTAATCCTGTAATGATAATTATTAAAATCAAGGCAATAATCGCATCTTCCCAGCTAAGCTTTATCTTTGTTTTCGGCCTCTTGTGCTCACCGGCAGCCATCAACCCGACTTCTGGTACTTTAATAAATCTCATATCTCCTCCTTTTTTAATTATTGCTTTTCTTTACTTATCGGCTTTACGAAGTTCATCAAGCGAAATATCTTCGACCTGTATTTCCCCTATATACTTAACCCTTGATCCTGTTTTCTTGGCTTGCACTTTCCCGGGATAACCGGCCTTTGCCACTGCCTTCTCGGTTCCCGCCCTTTCCAGAGACATACTCTTTAGCACCATCACAGGCATGGCTTGATATGTGTAACCGCC
>JAHFFR010000014.1:0-4104 GCA_023247825.1 Candidatus Omnitrophota bacterium | reverse complement strand
TTTTCTTGGCTTGCACTTTCCCGGGATAACCGGCCTTTGCCACTGCCTTCTCGGTTCCCGCCCTTTCCAGAGACATACTCTTTAGCACCATCACAGGCATGGCTTGATATGTGTAACCGCCTCCGGTAAGCCTGCCCATCCGATAACCAATAAATCTCGGCGAGCTAAAAGACAAATTGCTTTTTTGATTAGCTGACCAATCTGCCCCGATATTTGCCTTTATAATTTTCTCTAACTGGCTTCCCGGCCTCACACTCACCTTAGTGCCTCTGTTATTGTAAAATTCATACTCTAAGCCATCAACTTTTAATAAAGCAAGGATGGCGAACTTATTATTAAGATCAAAAAGCTTACTGTTATCCCTGTCCGAAATATCCTGTATGATCTTTCTTATCTTTGGAGAAATTTCCGTATAAAACTTGGTTTTTGAAATTAAATACTGATGGGCGCCGTTAAACTTGACTTTGAATGATGTAACGCCATTTTTTGACAATTCGACGTTTACCTTACCAATGATGTCAGCACTAGCTGAAACTTTATACGCCCTTTCGCCCGATGAATCAGGGATAGCCACGGGATCCGAGTATGAATTCATCAGAGTTTCAACTTCTTTCTTGGGATAATATTCTCTTAACAATAGATACGGTTCTCTCAAGCTTGCTTTCTCATAAACGTCGCCGATAGACTGGGTAGCCGGCGCAGGAATAGCGGGAGCATACCCCAAATCTTTCAATGTCTTTGTTAAAGGATCGGTTGCGCATCCCGCCAGCAACATAGCTGATATCACAACACAGATGTAATTTATTGGTATCTTCATTTACTCCTCCTTTTTTATTTATTTACTTTCGCATCCATAGCTTTGTTTAACCGCTCTATTTTTTCGTTAAGTTTCTGCTGCTCTGCTTCGATTCTTGCAAAGCGTCCTTCCATATCTGATAATTTCCGGGCCACGTATTCATTGGCGGTTTCAAATATTATTAGATCGTCTTTCTTATGAACCAGCATCCCCTTGGGAACCACCCATTGAGCCCCATAGATTCTCTGCATTTCCATTCCAGGGGGAATATTCTCTTCCTTATTTTCTTGCGCCATAATAAAAGAAATAAAAAAAATCGGGGTAACGGTTAAAAGAAAAAAAACAAGCTTTTTCATACCGCACCCCTCCTTTTGCCCTGATTATATCACTTTTATTTAAAAAATGTAAATAAAAACCCTCTGCAACATAAATTGTTACAGAGGGTTAAAATATTGGCTCCTCACCAAAAAGATCAACGAACCATTGCCTTAATCTTACCAAATACAATTCACGGTTGCAAGAAGAAAGATTTATAGGCACCGCGCCTTGGGGCGCTCCCGTATCTCCCCGTTCATCCGCTTCGGCCTGCCTTGGGGCAGGCCTTCGCTTGGCGCTCGCTAGGCCGCTCGCTTCGAGCTAATGCAATGCGTGTTCAGCTCGGCTTGCGGCTGGGGCTGGGCGGCGGCAGCCCCAGCCGCAGCGTCCTCGCTTCAAGTAGTATTTAGCGCGGGCTCGTCCGCCATACCGCCTTAAACAAATAAAAAAACCGCCTTCAATTGACGGTATGCCGAGCCTCTGGTG
This sequence comes from Candidatus Omnitrophota bacterium, assembly GCA_023247825.1. GTDB lineage: Bacteria > Omnitrophota > Gorgyraeia > Gygaellales > Profunditerraquicolaceae > UBA6249. The sequence goes on along the minus strand of JAHFFR010000014.1, from coordinate 2,507 downwards.
GGCAGTGTTTGAGAACCAATAAGAATTTTGCTTGAGGGTAAATTTAGATTTAACTACAGCTTATTCTTACTTACTACATTTCCATCCTCCATTGAGAAGTTGAACGCACATCTCTCCTTCGGAACTTGTGTAATGTGTTCCATCAACGCCTGGATTCCAATAAACATCTTTTCGCTGGGTCTTCAAATTAGGTGCAAAAGGAGTATATCGGTAAGTAGGAGTACTTAACCTCTGATTTTGAATATTATTTTGATAATCTCTAATTATTTGTTGTTTGTTTTGGTTCGATTGCTCTAAATTTCTTTGATAAGTTTGAAAGAAATTGCTGGCCGCCCTTTGACTAGCTAAATCTCTCTGTTTCTGATTTTCTTGCTCTTGCTGTTGTTGTAAATATACATATCTATTATACGCCATCTTTAAATCTTGAGTACGTCCACAAAAAGGACAGGTTATTTGAGAAAAGTTATTCCATTGTTCCGTAGTAAAAGTAAACTGCCTTTCGCATTGTTCGCATAAGCCACCGTATACTTGATGTTGAGCTTCATCATAGGAAACGGTAGCACATCCACTCAACAACATTACCAGAACCAATAGACAAATTAGTTTTTTCATCTCTGAAAGGTTATTTACTTAAGAACCTATTTAAAATAACTCCTACAAATAAACTACTTATAAAACCAGTAAACAAGCTTTGCCAGACAGGGTGGATGGAAAGAAATTTTTCAAATTCTTTAAACCATTTGGGGCTTTTCATTCTTTCTCCTCTTTTGATAGGACAATATATTTACTCCTTCAGCGTCCTAATCATCTAAGCAATTATTAATTGTTTTTTATTTAGCGTTTTAATACCACCAACCACTTAATTTGCCCAAAGCACCAATTAAGGCGACATCTTGTATAAAAGCAATTATCAAAATTATCCAAAACATTACAACAGGAAGGCAGCCCATTGGACAATCCTTCGGTTTCCATTTGTCTAGAAGAGCCCATAAAAATAAAGTTAATGCTGTAATCATTCCTACCTCCCCGTTATCTTCTTCAAGTTCTTAATATCCTCTTCTATCAAACAAAAAAGCAACCCCCTTTTTAGAGAGTTGCCTCATAAGTTTACTTTATTTTTCTTCATCTTATGCCTTCCTTGCATATAAAATTTATTATACCACTTTTGCAAGAAACTTAACTTTTTTCTTACAATAATATTATATGTTAATGAGAATAAAGAAGGACTATCCGCTTAGATTAGCCCTTCTTTCTTTAATCAGTTAACTTAATTAGAACTTATATGTACCGCCAAAACTTATAGCATTGCCAGCTAGGAATCTACCTTCGGCGTTTAATGTAAAATTCTTAAATAATTCTACGTCCGCGCCTACGCCCACTCCTACTTCGTCATCAGCGTCATTGTCATAAGTCAGAGTATATTCTGTGCCGCTTGCTGTATATTTAATCCCACCTGTTTTGGTATTGAATCTATTCCAAAAAACACCAGCATAAGGAACAAAGGCAACATTGTCATTAATATCCATTCGCATGCCAGCATAACCACCAAGCTGACATTCTATATTCTTGATTTTACCTGAAACATTGCTTACGCTTGTGCCAGTAATATCAAGTTTATCGGTATTCACTCTATAGAAGGAAAAATCACCATTAAGGCCAACAAAATACTTACTTTCCTTTCCTAATTTATAAACTGCATTAAAACCGCCGCCGTAGAGAAAATTATTATCAGATTCGACCTTAACATCCTCACCACTTGAAAATTTCAACTTTGCTTCGCCAATCTTGCTACTGCCTAACTTGGCATATATATTAACGTAATCAGTGACTCCTAACATTAACTTAGCATATTCTTGGTTGACTTTTGAGAATTCAAAACTGGTTATAGTAGACCCTGACGTGCTACTTCCACCTGTTTTAATATCTCTGTCAATGACGAAGTTACCTTCCGCGGTAACAGCGAATTTCATATTACCAATTGGCTCAATCTTATTACCTATGCTTGCAGCATATGATACAGAAGACCATAAACATACAGCAAATACTATAGCCAGTAACAAAACTTTTCTCATCAGTGACCTCCTTTTAAAATAGCAATATGATTATCGATTTGTTCTTAGTAACCATCTCCCTACCCGTTATAACTTTAATAATATTATCACCGTATCATTACGGTGTCAATAGGAGTATTTATTTGGGATAATACGATCCATGAATATAGAAGTTAACAGAAAGTTGGCTAAAAGGATACGGGAACTTCGGGAAAAGAGAGGATTAACTCAAGAGAAGTTATCTGAACTCTCTGACATTGATTATAAGCATATCCAGCTCTTAGAAAGTAAAAATCCACCTGCTGCTAAATTAGACACGATAGATAAACTCGCCAAAGCCTTCAACATTACCCTTTCCAAGCTATTAAACTTCAAATAAAAACTACCTTTTAACCCTCAAGCAAAATTCTTATTGGTTCTCAAACACTGCCCACCAGAGGCTCGGCATACCGTCAA
>JAHFFR010000013.1:25169-31594 GCA_023247825.1 Candidatus Omnitrophota bacterium | reverse complement strand
TTGAAGATGCCCAAAAAAGAAACTTATGCCTGGATGCTTTTAGAAATTCCGGGCTGGGGATATCACAGGTATACCTGCACGCAATCACAGATTATGCTTATTTAAAAAATATTGTTCCGGAGGCAGTTTGCCCCAATAGCCGCAAGCTATCCGAAAAAACAATGACCTTAAGTACAAATAGTTTTTTAAAAGAATCTGATTTGGAAAATATACTTAAGAAACTTAAAAAAATTTAAAGGAAAATATGATAATTTTTTCATTAAAAGAGGACAAGCGTTTAATCACTGAAATACCCGATACCAGTTTCTTTTTGCCGGGAGATAAGAACCTTTGTTTTCTAATTCATGGGCTTACCGGGACAGCCAGGGAAATGGGTTCAATCGCTCAGCGCCTGAATAAACAGGGATTCTCCGTGGCCGCGCCGCTATTACTAAACCATGACAAATCCCTCTCCTGCCTTAAAAGAACCTCATGGAAAAAAATTTATAGCTCTATACGCAATGAATTTATTAAATACGCTGCTGATTATGAAAATATCTTTGTGGCGGGCCTGTCTTTTGGGGCACTAATCGGGATCCTGCTTGCGCATGAATTCCCTGATAAAGTAAAGGCGCTAAATTGTTTCTCCCCTACCTTATTTTTTGACGGCTGGGGGAATCCTAAATCCAGGATCCTTCTGCCTTTGGTCTACAAAACTCCGCTTAAATACCGGCTCTATTTCAAAGAAGAATACCCTTATGGCATAAAAAATGAGCGCCTAAGGGCAAAAATAGAAAGGTTTTATAAAAGCGCTTCACTTTTTGATTACAGTAAAGTGCATCTTTATGGCTACCCGGTAATTCCGGTATCATGCATGCACCAGAACGGACTCCTGGCAAAAAAAGTAATCTCAATACTTAAAGAAATAAAAACGCCCATACAGTTGTTGCAGGCCAAAAATGATGATGTAACCAGCCCCAAGAATTCTTACTGCATTTATAATCGCGTCAGCTCACAGGAAAAAGAAATTGTCTTTTTGGAAAATTCTTACCACATTATTACCGCAGACCAGGAAAGAGATAAAGTCGCCCAAATTACCGTGGACTTCTTCAAAAAATACAAAAGTTAAGAAAATATTGTTTGCAGAATTTTCAGGTTAGCCTGTTCATTTACTGAAGATATTAAACCGGCGGAACAATTATTTGCGCTAAATTTTCTAGGGTGATCTAGCCTGGAAATAACCATCTTAATTTTGTTTTTTATTTCAGGCGCAGAATAATCGCCTGCCACATCTAAGCCAATTATATCCAGGTTTTCCCGCATTGGCCTCAGCGCCGTTAAAAGTTGTTCCAATTGCAGGAATCCTTCCTCCCAATTAGTAAGCGCATAATCGCCTCGCAGGCAATCCTTATCAATTGAAATATAGGCCTTACGCACAGGCAGGCGCTTGACCAGGCCTAAAGTAAAAGCCGCCAGATCTTTACCCTCAAGCTCGTGCCAGGTAATTTTACTTGAAAAAAAACTTTTTTGGACGGTAACCGAGCAGTTTTGCGCAACGCCCCTAAAATAAACGCGGCTGGGTTTATGCCTGTAAGGATAAATCTCCAGGCGATTACCAGCTAAGGCTCCAAGGCTTCCTGCCTGGAGCGCGGGCCAAGATAAATCATCGGAACCAACGCCGATGATTATACACTTTTGGATATTCTTGTTTTTCAGGGCCGCACTCACCCATGCGCCGCAGGCAAAACGCGGAGGCAGAGTATCCCAATCCGGATGAAAATCAAACACAAGCAGGCAGGCAGGCTCATTGATCCGGCTGGTCAATATTTCGCTGATATGGTGGAAATCCCCGGAACCCAAAAGGACAGGATAATTTTTACTGCCCAAGGCAAGGGTATCTGAAATTTTCTTTCGCGTAGCAAGCGACATAAAAAGCCTGGCTGAATGAGCCAGGCTGGTAAAATCAATAACCTCTGTTAAGTATGTGGAAAAAAGTTTGCGCTGGGCAATAATGCTGTTATCAAAATTCAAAACGCGGATGCCCTTATCCAGCATAAAGAAATTCTACTACTTCTTCAACGCCCTGTTTAACGCCTCTTCAAAAAGCTCGATACCCAGATCAATCTCACTTTCAGTAATATAAAAAGACGGGGCGATGGTAAAGACATTTTTATAATATCCCCCGACATCAAGAATCAGGCCCCGGCGTTTTCCTTCCACATTTAAAGAGCCGCTTAACCCTAAATTCACTATTCTTTCCGTAAGCTCTTTGTTAGGGGTGTACCCGTCTTTTTCGCACATCTCAACTCTTAAGGCAAGGCCGATACCGTCAACATCACCTATCTGCGGGTATTTTTTCTGCAATCTCTTAAGCTGCGAAATAAAATACTGGCCCTTCTTAGGGATAGATGTAGAAAAATCTGACTCCTCAACCAGCTTCATTACCTCTAAGGCAACAGCCGTGCCAAGAGGATTACTTGAGAAGGTGGCATGGGTTGAGCCCGGAGGGAAAACAGCCGGAGAGATTAATTTTTCTTTGGCCCAAACCCCGCTGATAGGATTTAACCCATTAGTCAGGGCCTTGCCAAAAACAATAATATCCGGGGTAATATTAAAATGCTCAATCGCCCAGAATTTACCCGTGCGGAAAAACCCCATCTGTATCTCATCGTCAACAAAAAGAATCCCATAATGATCCAGGATATCTTTTAGCCTCGAATAATATTCCTGCGGAGGAACGATATAACCGCCTGTCCCCTGGATTGCTTCGGCATAGAAGGCGGAAAACTCACACTTGTTATTCTTTTTATTTACTACCGAATAATACTCAGTTTCAAAAAGCCGTTCAAACTGCTTTAAGCAATATAAATCGCAAAAATCCCTCTTTTTATCATATGGGCACCTGAAACAATAAGGATACGGCACAAACATCGCCCTGTCTCCGAAGTGGCCGAAACGCTCTCTGTACCTAAAACTTGAGGTGATTGCCGAGGCAGCTAAAGTCCTGCCATGATAGCCGCCCATAAAAGCAAAAACAAGGCTCCTGCCGGTATGATTGCGCACTAGTTTCAGCGAATCTTCCAAAGCGCTTGAGCCGCCGACATTAAAATGGATCCTCCCTTTTTCTTCAAAAGTGCGCTGGTTCTTTTGCGCCAGTTTTGCGGCCAGTTGGATTTTCTCCTCATGAAGATATTGGCAGGCTAGCTGCGGCAGGGTATCGATTTGTTTTTTTAGCGCTTCATTCAAACGCTCGTTCCTGTAACCGAAATTAACCGCCGAATACCACATCTGCAGATCCAGGTACTCAACACCCTGGCGGTCATAAAGGTAGCTTCCTTGGGAGCTCTTGAATATATCCAGTTTCTCGGCATAATGCACCGTATCCCCCCAGGAACAGTATTTTGCTTCCAAATCCAGCAATTCATCATGGGAAAAAGTTTTCTTGACTCTAGGTATTTTAGTTAATTGTTTTGGGCTCATATTAATTTACTTTTTAAATAAACAAAAACATCTTTTAGGTTATGAAAAGCCATATAATCCAGTTTGCTCTCTTTAAGGTGCCTGAGCAGATGATCTTTAGCAAATACAACATGCGCATATTTTGCCGGGCAGGCATCAGACTCTCCGTCGCCGACATAAATTATTGTCGAGCCTTTTAGCGACCTTGCCAGAAGGTTTTTCGTCTTACAATGCGCGCAAATTTGACAATCTTTATTTTTAAACGGATAGTCCGTAATTACTTTCCCCTTGGAAAAACTTAATTTATTAGCATAAACCTTGAGCTTATTTATCCCGTTGATCTTTAAAACGCGGTTAAGTATATAGTCGTAATTATCGCTTAAGACAAAGGCCTTAACTTTTTTAGCCTGTAAAAACCTATAGACCTGCTTAAAGTAAGGATCCAGCTTTATCTTGGGCAGATAAGCATCCAGGGCTTTTTTAGTTAAATCCATTCCCCGAAGCTGGCCTTCCAAACAGGTCTTTGAGCCGATCCTGCCGCTTTTCCATCTTTTCTCCAGCTCTACCCAACGGTCATCCTTGGAAAAAAGCAGAAGCATATTATCAAAAACATCACAGGTGGCAATAGTATTGTCAAAATCAAAAAATACAATACATTTTTTAGGATTAAGCTGGCTGCTCTTTTCTATCATATGAAAGGTTGTAAAAATATACCCCTACTGTTCTATAGGGGCAATATTATAAGCTAAACTGGGCCTCTTGGATTATTTTAGCCCTAACCCCCGGAACTGTCAATATCAATCTAGGAACCTGGACAGAGATTATGGCAGGCACTTTATACCCCTGCGCCTGCCATAATCCTATAGATAATTATCTATTATTCTACTAATTTAATAGATATCGCCCTGTGAACGCCGGATTCCTTAGTTATGTACTCTACCATAACCTTATCGCCATTTTTTATCCCGTTTAGAGTAAGCATTTTCCCGTCTTTGGCAAGAATGGAAATACCCGATCTTACTGCTAAATCCAATTTCTGGCCTGCCTCGTTCACAACTACGAGTTCAGATTTCACCCCCTTACTAAGATCTCCGATTAACACTGAATCAACTTTGCCTGTAATGATCTTAGTTTCGAGGGGCGCTTGGGCAGGCTGATTAGATGGCGCGGCTTGAGTTGGGTTTACCGGAACCGGCGCTGCCGGCGCAACCGATTCTTCCGGTTTTTGAGACCCCGGGGCTTTCCCCGGTTCTTGTTGAGCAAAACATAAAGAAGTAATAAATGTAACAGCGGTTAATATAAAAAGTGTCTTTCTCATTTTAATCCTTTCTTAAACAGCACCTTTAAATTATCTTTCTAAACTCCGAATTTATTATTTATCTTTCTTGGTATCCAATCCTTTTCCAATCTCCTTTTTTTCTTCCTTATTTGTTTTTACCGGTTCTTTTAGCCCTGCATTCCCGCCATCCTTAAGGTTCCCTTTCTTAAAGACTTTTTTCAGTTGTTTCTTATCCTTATGCTGGATTTTTTTTGGAATCTTGGAATTACTTTTGACCGCAGCTGTTTCTGTTGCTGCATCCGGCTGGGCCAATAACGTTTTTTGTGATAACACTACTGCCAACCCAATGATTAAAATAGTTACAAATCCAAGTAAAGTTAAATTTACTTTTCTCATGATAGACTCCTTCTAGCGTTAAATTTAATTTATAAGATGATTATGCCTTTTAAAGCGGTGATCGGGAATACAAGGCAGGAGGGGACTTCTCTTTGCTTGCTAAATATGAAATAAGTAATTCGGGAAAGGTAAAATCATTGACACTTATGCGGAATATGCCTACGCAAGGCAATAATACCAATAAAAAAGATGCGTATAATAAAAAGTTATTATTGGCGCATAAGAAATCAAATACTGAATCATCGTCATAGATGGCCTTAAAAAAGGTAACCAATGAAACAGCGATGATAATAATTAAAACAGCCTTTAGGAAAGTTAACTTTTTCATCGAAATTATTTTACCCTAAAATAACAAATACGCAAGTATTTTATGCTCCCGGCATACCGCCAGTTACTTTAAATTAAAAACCCCGGGTAAGGCTGCCTGACAAAATACGCATTTATTTCCGGCGAGACGGGATTCTGCTATATCAAATCCCTCTCTTTTAATAATAACCTTCCCGCATTGGCTGCATAAAGTATCCTGCCCCCAGCCATGGATATTGCCGGCATATATATAATTCAAGCCTTGAGCCTTACCTAAATCATAGGCAAGTTTAAGCGTGCGTTCAGGGGTACTCGGATAGTTATCAAATTTGTAATCCGGATGAAACCGGGAAACATGCCAGGGGATATTTTTATCCAGCGTCGAGATGAACTCCGCAATCCCGCCTAATTCCTCGGGAGTATCATTTTCCCCGGGGATTATCAAGGTAGTAATCTCAACCCAAACCCCAATATCATGCAATAGGCGGATAGAGTCAAGAACGGGTTGAAGCTTAGCGGCGCAGATCCTTTGATAAGAGCTCTCTTTAAAAAACTTTAAATCGACATTAGCCGCATCCAAATACGGCTTAAGCAATGCAATAGCCTCTTTGCTCATATAACCGTTGGTAACAAATATATTACGCAAGCCGGCGTCGCGTGCCAGCTTCATCGTTTCAAAAGCAAACTCAAAATAAATAGTCGGCTCGGTATAAGTATAGGCTATTGCTTCGCAATTATTCTGCTTGGCCAGTTTTACGACTTTACCGGCAGTAAAATCCTGCCCCGGATTCTGGTTAATAAAGTTGGCTTGAGAAATCTGCCAGTTTTGGCAAAAACCGCAGCGAAAATTACACCCGGCACAGGCAATAGAAAAGGCAGATGATCCGGGGAGAAAGTGATACAGCGGTTTTTTCTCAACAGGATCTACATTGACTGCCACCAGCCTGCCATAATTATGTGAATAAAGAATCCCTTTAATGTTTTGCCTTACTCCGCAAAAACCAAA
>JAHFFR010000013.1:0-25069 GCA_023247825.1 Candidatus Omnitrophota bacterium | reverse complement strand
GCTCGGCGTAAAAAACTGCGCAGATAACGGCCGCAGCAATAAGTCATCAAGCCCGCTTCTGGCCTTGATTAATTTTAAGGCCTGTTTATTCTGGGACATCGGGCGCTGGCCGAGCACCTCACCGGTAATAATGAACCTCGCCCCTAACCCGGCCATTAATTCTTTGGCCTTGCTAAACATCAGGATTTTACAGTCAATGCAGGGGTTCATATTCGAACCGAATCCGTAACGCGGCTCCTGAATAAGGCCAAGAAACTCTTTTCCTAAATCAACTTCGATTATTCTTACGCCGATATCGGGGAATATTTTTTTTATATCTGACTTGCAGAAAGGGATATTGAAATGCAGGCCGGTTACTTCTATGCCCTGGTCCTGGATGAGTTTTGCCGCCAATAAGCTATCAAGGCCGCCGGAAATTAAAGCTAACGCCTTTATTTTCATAATAATAAACGGACGACTTAACTACTCCGGGAGGAAAACTTTTGCTAATGCCATAAATACAATACCGAGCAAAAAAGCAATAAACGCCGAGGTCGCGCGCCTTTGGTTGCTCTCTCTATGCACCTCCGGGATGAGATCCGACATAGCGATATAGATAAACCCCCCGGCGGTAAACGGTAAGATAAAATTCGAAAAGTTCCTGCTAAGGTCAGTTATGAAATATCCCGCGACTGCTCCGATTACAGCCATAAGCGCCGAAGCAAAATTAAATAAAAGAGCCTTTTTTTTAGTGAACCCGCCATATATCAAAACGGCAAAATCGCCCAGTTCCTGGGGAATCTCGTGCAGTATGATTGCTAAAGTAGTAACCAAGCCAAGCCTCAAAGAAACCATAAAACTTGCGGCAATTACCATACCGTCAATGCAATTATGGAATCCGTCTCCGATCAGATTCAGGTAAGTAAAAGCGTGCGTCTTGCAGGCGCCCTCTTCATGGCAATGCCTCCAGTGAAGGTACCTTTCCATTAAGAAAAATAAAATTATCCCTAAAATAAGGCAGTAAAAAACATTTGTGCTGTTTGTTCTTTGAAGTGCTTCCGGAAGGATATGCAAAAAGGCGCTGCCGATGAGCGCGCCCGCGGAAAAACCGATAAAGCAAAAAAGGATCTTATGCAGCAGGTTATCCTTTATGGAAAGAGTAAAAACACCCACTAAGGATATAAGGCTGACCAAAAATGTGCTGGCTAAGATCCGGAATAAAACCATATACAGGTGTTTAACCTAAATTAGGTTTTCTGCCTTTATTGGCTTTCTTAGAACGCCAGTTAAGTTTTCCTCTGCGTTTTCTTTTTCCCATAGTTAGTTTTTGCCCACAAGGGCACACCCGCGCAATTCCTTATTAGCGCGGGGTATTGTAATAATTCAGCTCTACATTTTGCGCGATATAGCGCCCTGATTCAATCAGGCAATCATAAATAACCTTACCCATAGGCTTACCGGCGTATTCACTTAAGCCTGCCTTAAAGGCCTTATCATGGGGGGTTTTTATCTTTTTGCCGGGGTTCTCTACTGCCTGGCATTGGATATCCCGGCTGCTTATTACGTTTGAGGTGTCCCGGTCAATAATACGCAGGCTTAACTGCATATTTGCTTTATTTAAAGCCTCTCCCAATAAACCGCCCATAAAACTGCTGGCGCTGCTTCCGCCGCCGGCTAAACCGGATTTACCGCCTGAGCTTTCCGGTATAAACTCAACAACTCCGACACTGATAATTAAATCTGCTTCTTGCGGGGCAACTATGATAAAACGCTTGGTGCCGCTTAAAATGCTGATGAAATATTCTTTCAGGGCCAGGCCGCTCCGGGCATCAATGCCGGAAGTTTTTAATTCAAAATCATTAACTGTGATTTTAGCCTTTGGCCCGGAGTAAGGGCTTAACGGCTCGCCCGTAAATGATTTGTCCAAGAGAGAGCGCGGCTTGGTAGAAAAACATCCTGCCAAAAATAATAACACCGCCGCAACTCCAAATATCTTAAAGCTTTTTTTCATGCTTAATTTTCAATATATTACCGATTAACCTGGCTGTCAAGGGAAACTAACGGCTGGGAAAGCTTGTCGATCCTGGAAATAACCTTAAATGGCTCCTCTTTTTTGATTTCAAGCCTGCTGCTTGAGCCGCCGGTGACAATTACCGTGTTAACTTTCGCGCGCCTTCCTGCTTGAGCGTCAATAGCCATGTCCCCCACATACAAAACCTGCGATTTCTTAAGATTAAACCGCTTGATTATTTTATTCAGTATCCCGGGACTTGGCTTGCCGTGCTTTAATTTATCGGCGCAAAGCACATAGTCAAAATAATTTAATATACGCAAATGCCTTAATAATATAAGGGAAAATTCCGTTGGCCGGTTACTGGCTACCGCTAATTTGTAGCCTTCTGCCTTAAGGCGCCGCAGAAGAGCCCCGGCATGCGGATAAAGGCGCGAATGTTTAAGCAAGCTATGTTTATGGTGCTTCCGGTATAAACTTAAGGCGCGGGCTAAATCCTGCTTAGGCACATACGGCGCAAGCAGGAAAACATCGCCCCAGCCAACTGCCCGCCGGATGGACGCAGCGCTTTGTATTTTTAATCCCAGCGCGCGCATTACATAATTAAAACTGCTTTCTATCCCCCCGTAAGCATCGACTAAGGTGCCGTCTAAATCAAAAATAATTAATTTTATATTTCCCACTATAAAATATAGGCAGGGTTTTAAGGCCCTGCCTATTTATAATAATCCGCTAATAAATAATTATTGCGCTTCGCCGCTTACAGTTGGCGCTGGCTCGGATACAGGTTTTGCTTCCGAAGCTGATTCCGCTGCCGGCGCAGCTGCTACTGCCGGCGCCGGTTCTGCTGCAGGTACAGGAGCCTGGCTTACTGCCGCTTGAGCCGCCGCGACCGGTGTTTCCGATTGAACTGCCGGTTGTGCTACGGGTGCCTCAATCGGCTTAACCGCTTCTTTAGTTTGCGCAGGAACAGGTGGAAGAGCATCCGGTTTCTCAAGGCTTATGTTTTTGGCGATATTTTTATTATCAGGCCCGGCCGTATAATCTACGCTTAAAGTATCCTTTAATTTTAGCTCATCAAGGCCCTTGATGTTCTCAAAGGTTGTTTTATCATCAACTGCTAGGACAAGCTCTTTCTCCTGATCGGTCTCATAATCAAGATACTTAATGGTAAGTGTCTTGGCCTGGCTATCTAAATTTGTTACCTCCCCCCAGGCCCACTGAGTATCATTTTTTTCCTGCGCTGCAGCCGGCGTTTCTTCGGCAAAAGCAACAAAGCTGACGGCTATAATCGAAATGATAAATACGGATAAAAACACAATTTTCTTAAAATCCATCTTAGCCTCCTTTTAAGGTCAAAATTAAATTATCACAGAATTTCCTGTTTGTCAAGTTATCTGTAAAACGGCAAGAAAATTAGCGCAAGCATTACAATAAATGCGGTAATTAAGCCTACGGTTAAACCCACCCAAAACCAGTTAAGAAAAGTTATTTTGATGCGGTCCTCTTTTTCAAGAATCCCTATAGCCACAATATTCGCGGTAGAGCCGATAAGAGTAATATTGCCGCCTAAACATCCGCCAAAAAGCAATGCCCACCACAATGGCTGCAGGTTCATATTTAAACTCTGGAACCCTTGGACAATAGGGACAAAAGCCGCTACTAAAACTACATTATCCAAAACACTTGAGCCTATCGTGCTTATCCATAATATAGCTGCGGTCAATAAATTAAGGTTGTTTCCGGTTACCGCCAACATATGCTTGGCAATAAAAATAGTTGCCCCGGTATATTTCAATGTCCCTGCCTGCACGAAGAGAAGGAGAAAAAAAAGCAAAGTCCACCACTCCACATCCTTTTCGATATATTTTCTCGCCTTACTATACTTCCAGATCATCACCAGGCCGCTTGCCACCAGCGGAACAACCAACAATACAGTGTTAGCAGGCAGGCCCCAGGCCAGCTCCATACGATGATGCAAAGAAATAAAAACCAACATTATTCCGAATATCCCTAAGCTTATTTTTAGGTCTCTTTCCGGAGGCACAGCAATTAACCTGATCAATATTTCATTAGCCCCCAGCCTCTGCATCTGTTCCTCAAGAAACTTTATCGGCTTCCTATACCAAAACAGGAGGATAAAAAGGGTAATAATTAAACAGAGCAATGCCAAAGGAAGAGCCTTAATGATAAAATCTTCAAAGGTCAGGCCGGATTTTGAAGCAATAAGTATACCGATAGGATTCCCTAAAACCGTGGCAGCAGAGCCGATATTTGTGGCTAAAACAGAGATTATAACAAAGGGTACGGGATTAACCTCAAAGTAATCGCAAATCTCCAGGACCGCAACCACCATAAAAATAATTGAAGTTACCTCGTCAACCGTGCAGGCGAGTATTGCGGACAAAATCCCGATAAGCAGGACAAATTTTCTGCCGGTTAATTTAGGAATGCGTAAAATAAGGCTGACAATCCAGGCAAAAACCCCGGAATCTTTAAGCAGCCCGATAATTACCATCATTCCCACCAAAAAGAGGATGACCTCAAGCGATGAAAATTCAATAACATGCTCCAGGTCAACGGTTTTAGTCATCAATAATACGGATGTGCCGATAAAAGCAAAGCTGAGGCGGAAATCCCAGAAGAAAAGAGTCCCCAAGATTGATGCGGAGAAAATACCTATGGAAAGGGCCTGATGCGCGTTCATCCCGGAAAAATTAGCGCAGGCGCCGAGAGAAAATGACAATAAAAGCAAAGAGAGCAGCTTTAAGGACAAACTTTTCATTTTAAAATTAGGGACAGCGACTATTTTTGGTTTAAGAACTTTTTTAAAAAATAGTCGCTGTCCCTATTTTTTTAAATTATTCCTTAGCTATGGCCAAAGTGATTACGCCGGCTAAAATCAGGAACAAACCAATACAACCTTTAACAATCAAAAGAAGCGCTTCCCAGAATTTCAGGATTGCCAGGCCGCCTAAAACTAAAAATACCAAACCCAAAACAACCTTAAAAAGCGCGGACAATGTTTTTTTTGCGTCACAACATTTAGCAGTTTCTGTACCGCAACATTTCTTCTCTTCCTGTCCCATAAAACACCTCCTTGCCCACAAGGGCATACCCGCGCAATACCCTATAAGCGCGGGGTATTTTTTTAACCAGGTTTACTTTTCCATCTGCGATGAATCCATCCCCACTCCGCAGGGTATCTACGTATATAAGATTCAATAATTCCGGTAAGCCTCTGGATATTTACCAATATAGTATCCTGAGGGCCTTTACCTTCTATCAGTTCTAACTCTGCTTCAAAAATTATCTTATGCTTATCACCGGGCTGCCTGATAATAAAACAGGGAACGATCGCAGCCCCGGTCCTCTGCGCTAAAATCACCGGGCCGGTGGCAGTTGCCGCTTTTTCCCCGAAAAAATTTACAAATACCCCTCCTGTCCCAAAATTCTGGTCAATAGGGATAAAAACCAATTCATTATTGCGTAAGGCGGCAATAGTATTGTTCACGCATTCATTGCGCGGCTGGCTATAAATCGTCTTTACGCCGAACCTTTCCCTTTTCTCCAGAAAAATCTTTTCCACTTTGGCATCGTGCATCGGCCGCATAATTCCGCCTGCTTTATACCCCTCTACCGCCAGCTTTCCTAAGAGAAGCGGAAAATTACCAAAATGCGCGCTGACTAGAATTACCCCGCGGCCGAGAGCTTTTGCCTTATCCAGATTCTCACGGCCGGTGATTTCCACCTGCTCCCTTAAAATATGCGGCTTGTCAAAAACAAACATAAGTTCAACCGCGCTTTTAGCCATATATGTAAAACAATCTTTGGCTATTTTTTCAATCTCCTGGCGGGATTTTTCCCTGCCAAAGGCAATGCTTAAACTATCCAGGGCAATTTTTCTCTGCTTTACCGCAAAAACATAAGCCAAGGCAGCAATGCCTTTGGCAAAGGCATAAAGGCATCCGGCGGGGATAACCCTGACTATCAAAGAACATATATTTAACCCAAACCGAGCCGCAAAACGGCTGATGGATTTACGAAATTTTTTGGAATCCATATTGATTTATCCAGATTATAGCAAACTGCCCCTAAATTGCAAGAGGTATCAAAGTTTATAGCCGATTTTGCGCAATAGATCTTTGCGCCAGGCAATATCCGCTGGATCCTCTATGCCCTTAGGAAGCAAGCCATCAATTACCCCCAATATCCCCCGCCCGGTTTGGCTTTCTGCGATGATTACTTCCGTAGGGTTAGACGAGGCACAATATATATTGCATACTTCGGGAATATTTTTTATGGCATTTAGAATATTAATAGGATAGGCCTCTTTGATAAAAATAATAAAACTATGCCCGCAGGCAAACGCAAGCGCGTTTTTACAAGCCAGCTCCTTAAGGTCCGCATCATTGCCCTCGCATCTTATTTTGCATGCCCCTGAGGCTTCAGTAAACGCCAAGCCGAATTTTATGCCCGGGACACTACCGGCTAAAACTTCATACAAATCCTCAACTGTTTTAATAAAATGGCTCTGGCCTAAAATAAAATTCAAATCAACGGGTTTATCTATTTTTATCGCTTTAAATTCCAGCATATTCCCTCCTGCGCGCAAAGCGCGTACCGGCCTTTCCGATAAGGCCGGGTACTATTTAATTTTAATTTTGCGGAAACCCACAACATCAATGGGCAGATTACCATGATAAGCCTTAAGCGACGTAAGTATGTAATCCGGTTTTCCCAAAAGCTTAAACGGAATTCTTAAAATTAAATAATCCATGCCAAAATCTAAAACAACTCCGTGATCAATAATCCTATTTTTGGCATTAAATACCTTGCACCTGCCTGCCGAGGTAATTATGCGGATCTTTGGCATTTGGGCAAAAGCCTTATTCTTACTGTATCCGAAGATATAAAGTAACGCTCCGAACCTGCTGCTAAGCCTTTTAGGCTTATCTACGCGCACGATAAGATAATCATCCTGGCGGGCATAACTAACAGAGCCTTTTTCCTCCATTACTTCGATTTCCCTTAAATCCGGCGGATATTCCGCTTCCTTGAACATCTCGGAAGCGCCTAAATAAGAAATAATCTTGTCCTTTAATGTCGGCTGGAGATTTAACTCTAAAACCGGATAATCGCCAAAGAGTTCATTTTCCCTGGCGAAAGAAAATAAATAAAAAGCGCTGGATTGCGTCTGGCTCTTATAAAAAAGTATGGCCTGATATTTCTTATCCAGCTCGCTGAAACTTAAATTCAGGCGCTGCCAGTTGATTTTAGAATTAATGAATTTATCCGGGGGATACAACTCTAATTCCGGATGATAATGCCTTGGCTTGGGCCAGCCGACACAATGCACAAGATAAGGGTAAACCTGGGGAGCAGCAAACAACCCCTCTAGATCACTCAAAGCCACCTGAAGGAATAAATATAATGATTTATGGTCTACATTGACATCAGCCGGATGGGAAACAAATATCTTATCCGGTTTGAAATCCAGGATTTGATTAACCAAATCTTTTAGAATACTCTCTCCATAATACGGGGCCCCGTAAGAAGGGTTATCCTTATATGGCACATTGGATATGCGGGTCAGCCGGTCGCGGAATGGCTTCTTTACCTGCCAGTATCTTGAGAATATTTCAAAGGTCCCGTAATCGGGGTAGCCTAAAAATACAAGGTCATCATCGGACAGCCCTAAAAATTTCATCGCCTTAATTGATTCTTTCCGGCGCGTAAGGCCCATATAAATAAACTCGCCCTGGCGCATGGTTATCCTTTTTTCATAAACGATAAAGCCCAATTCGTTATGGTCGCCATTGGTCAGATAGACTATTTTAACTTTCGCCCCTGCTCTAAGCGCCTGCTGAATGACTCCGGCGCAGGCGATAGCTTCATCATCAGGATGCGGGGCTAAAATTAAAACCCGCTGGCCTTTCTTAAACGGCTCTAATGACGGCATAGAGCGCCAGCGGCCTAAGCCCGGCTTTTGGACGCTTGAACATCCGCTAAGCAATAAAAATAATAAGAAAAATACCAATCCTCTCTTGCGCATATTTTTATTTTATCACCTAACTAATTCATAGTCGAGAGAATAAATGGCAAGGCGCGCCTGTTTTGCCGCCGAGCTGCGAAAGAACTTTTGCGTTAAAAAATCGACCCGAGCGAGAAAACCGGCAAGAGACAAATTTAAAAATAGTTATATATATTCAAGGGGGTCTTGGGGGATGCCGTTTTTTCTGATTTCAAAATGCAGGTGGGTAAGTATGTCGCTGTATCTGGCATTGCCGGTCCTGCCAACGCTGCCAATAACCTGCCCCTGGCGCACATATTCATTTTTCCGAACAATAATTTCCGAGAGGTGGCCATAGATAGTAATAATATTATTGCTATGCCGGATAATTACATATTTACCCATGCCGCGATTCCGGGTAGCGCTGACTACCTTGCCGCTTTTTGCAGCTAAAACCGGCGCTCCAACATCCGCAAGAAGGTCAATGCCTTTATGCATCCTCCTGCCGGAACGGCTTGCGGCAAATAAGCCATCGCCGCGGTTATCATTACGGATGATTATATCGCTTTTGTATCCAATGGGGCAGATAAAATACTGCTTATCCATTGAAGACAGCCCCAGGAATATGGAAGTTGATAATAAAATCAGGGTAATTAACAGGATCTTTTTCATTTTTTATTTTTTATAATAGATATTATAACATACGCGACAAGCAGCAGGCATAAAATAACAAAAAAATCTCCGTTTTGATTATAAAAAGTGCGCCTGGAAGGGCCTAAATAGATATTCTGGCTGCTGTAACCTTTTATAAATATCTCTTTGCCTTTGGTATCATGTACCACTGATAAAATTCTTCCAAATGGGTCAATAAATCCGGAGATCCCGGTGTTAGCCGAGCGCGCCAAATATAGGCGGTTCTCAATTGCCCTAAAGACTGAAGCGGCAAAATGCTGATAAGGCGCGCTGCCCTCCTTATACCAGGCGTCATTGGTAATATTAACCAGAAATTTTGCCCCTCTTTTTACAAACCGGCGGGATAATTCAGGGAAAAGGTCCTCAAAACAAATAAGCACGCCGAAAGGCGCAGGTTGTTTAAAAATAGCATAATCCTTCCCCGGCTCTATATCTCCGATAGGGGCAATCGTTTCCAAAAATGGAAAAATATTTTTAAGCGGCACAAATTCCCCGAAAGGAACCAAATGCAGCTTATTATAAGTTGCCTGCGGAGTGCCTGTTTTATCAATAAACAGGGCGCTGTTATAATATTTACCGCCCAAACGTGAAACTGCGCCAACTAATAAATTAATGTTTTGCCGCCGGCTAAGAGAAAAAACCTGCGCAAATTCAGCCTCATCCTCCGGCCAAAGCCCCGGCACAGACGCTTCCGGCCAGATAATTAAATCCGGATTATCCATGGCTGCTGCGACAGTTAATTCTTTATAGTTATTTTGAATAAAGCCGGCTGCCTGCTTATTCCATTTCAGGTCTTGCGGGATATTGCCTCCAATTACAGATATTTTAAATACCCGCCCATCTTTTACTAAATCAGGATTATAATTTAATCTGACAAAACCATACGCTAAAGATAAAAAAAGCAGTGCCGCGCAGATTAAATAGGTTCTCAATTTTAATTGTTTACGGAGAATTGAATAGATTACGGTGTTGACTAAAACAACCAGGAAGGAAACTCCCCAGGCGCCGGTAATATCAGCTATCTGAATGGCAGGTAAGTTTTTATATTGCGAAAAACCGATAAGCGCCCAGGGAAAACCGGTAAATAAATAACTGCGGGCATATTCAAGTAAAACCCAGAGGCAAGGTAAAAAAAGAATCTCATATTGCGCGCGCCGTCTCACGAAGACCGTAATTAAACCAAAAAAACCAAAATATAAAGCCAGATATAAAATTAAAATAATTGTGCCAAAGAGCGTAACATGAACCAGCCAGTAAATAGTAGACGCCCAGAAAATAATCCCACAGAGGTAAGCAACAATAAATGACCGGCGCAGGGATTTGTTTTCTAATGCGATAAACAGGGGAATAAAACCGATCCAAGCTAAAAACCAAAGATTAAAACTGGAGGATGAAAGCGCAAGTATTACCGCGGCTATGATGGAAAGGGCCGCAGCACTCATTTTCCGCAGCACTTTTTATATTTCTTATTTGAACCGCACGGACAGGGGTCGTTACGGCCTACCTTAGGCTGATTGGATTGCATAGGTCTAGCTGCTTGCTTTTCTGGAATAGCGGCAAATTCCGGGGCATTGTCTTGCCCGGGAGGGGCTTGAAATTGATCCGTCTCCGGATGGGACATTTCTTTAGGTAAAGAACTAAAAACTCCTTGAAACCTCTCCGGTTTAGCCGGCTGTAATTTAAAGATAGTCTGTACAGCATCTTCTTCGATAGCAGCAATCATCTGGCTGAACATCCCGAAAGCCTCGCGCTTATACTCGATCAAAGGGTCTCTTTGCCCATAGGCGCGCAGGCCGATACCTTCGCGCAGGCTATCCATGGCATAAAGATGGTCTTTCCATTTGCTGTCGATAATCTGTAAAAAAACCATACGCTCTAAATTGCGCAATAACCCATCGCCCATTGATCTTTCTTTATTTTCATATGCGCCAAGCAGCTCTTGCGTTAATCTTTCTTTTATATCCTGGACACTAAGGCTGGCGAATGTTTGCGTATCCAGCTCTAGGCCAAAATTTAAAACTATAAAACTAACCAAGCCCGCGGTATCTGTTTCGGATGCCTCCTGGCGGGTATGGATTTTAAGATAATCTTCAACCAGCTTAGGGATGATTTCAATAATATTTTCTTTTAAAGAAAAACCTTCCAGAATCTGCCGGCGCTGGCCGTAGATAATTTCTCTTTGTTTATTCATTACATTATCATACTCTAAAAGCTGCTTCCTGATCTCAAAGTTATGCTGCTCAACCCGGCGCTGGGCAATCTCAATAGAACCGCTGACCCAAGGATGCTCGATAACCTGGCCCTCTTCCAAGCCTAATTTATCCATTAATCCGATAATCCTCTCTGAGCCAAACAGGCGCATAAGGTCGTCCTTCAATGATACGTAAAAACGGCTGGAACCGGGATCCCCCTGGCGGCCGCTCCGGCCGCGCAGCTGATTATCAATACGCCGCGCTTCATGCCGCTCTGTTCCCAAAACATGCAAGCCGCCTAACTCCACTACTTTATTATGTTCGAGTAACGCCTCTTTTTTATAACGTTCAAGGATTGCTTTATACTCACTGGTATAATTCTGGTCTTCGGGATCTAATTTCTGCTTGGCTACGCTTCTGGCGACAAATTCGGGATTTCCTCCCAAAAGTATATCTGTCCCCCTGCCCGCCATATTTGTAGCAATGGTTACAGCCTTATGCCTGCCGGCCTGAGCGATAATAGCCGCCTCCATTTCATGGTATTTGGCATTTAATACCTGGTGCGCAACTCCCCGGCGTTTAAGCATCTCGGAAAGCTTTTCAGATTTATCGATAGTAATCGTGCCGACTAATACAGGTTTACCTGAATTGCTTAATTCAACGATTTCCTCGACGACAGCAGCAAATTTTTCCTCTTCGGTTTTATAAATACGATCGGGATAGTTCTTGCGCACTAAAGGCTGGTTTGTCGGTAAAACCACTACATCCAATTGATAAATACTTTTAAATTCATTGGCTTCCGTAAAAGCCGTACCGGTCATTCCCGCCAGTTTTTCATACATGCGGAAATAATTCTGAAAGGTTATTGTTGCCAAGGTCTGGTTTTCCCGCTCAATCTTTAAGCCTTCCTTGGCCTCCACCGCCTGGTGCAGCCCGTCTGACCAGCGCCTGCCGGGCATAAGCCTGCCGGTAAATTCATCGACGATGATTACCTGGCCGTCTTTAACCACATAATCCACATCGCGCTGGAAAAATTCTTTCGCGCGTAAAGCGGCGATAGTATGGTGCCGGTATTCAATTGTCTCTAAAGAATGCAGCGTATCCACATTCCAAAGCTTGGAGGCCTTAAGTTCCCCGCTTTCAGTCAAAGCTACGGTCTGCGCCTTTTCATCCGCTACATAATCAAACCCCTGGCCCAAGTCTATCCCTTTATATTTCGCATCAATCTCATCGCGTTCCGTAACCCGGCGGCCGTTTAATTGAGCGACTATTTTTTTAGCAAGGTAATATTTTTCCGTGGATTCTTCCGCCGGGCCGGAGATAATTAAAGGAGTGCGCGCCTCATCAACCAATATCGAATCGACTTCATCCACGATCGCATAATAAAAAGGCCTCTGCACAAGGTCCTCGATAGAATACTTCATATTATCGCGCAGGTAATCAAAACCAAATTCATTGTTTGTGCCGTAAGTTATATCGCAGGCATAAGCAATTTTTCTTTCCTCATCGGACATATCGTGCTGGATAGTGCCTACGGTTAAGCCCAGAAATTCATAAATAGGCCCCATCCATTCACGGTCGCGCCGGGCAAGATAGTCATTCACCGTAACAATATGCACGCCTTTACCCAATAAAGCGTTAAGGTATGCTGCCAATGTCGCAACCAATGTCTTTCCTTCTCCGGTAGACATTTCGGCGATTTTGCCTTCGTGTAAAATAATGCCGCCGGCAATCTGCACATCAAAATGCCTCAGGCCTGTCGTGCGCCTGGATGCCTCTCTGACCACAGCGAAAGCCTCGGGCAATATACCGGTAAAAATCTTATTGCGGCTGAATTTTAACTTTTCTTTTAATTTTTCTTTTTCTTCGGGCATAGCCACGCTAAGCATGGCCTGCTGCAACTGCTCTAATTCACCGGTGATTTCTTCGGATTTAATTTTTAAATGCTCTTTGAATTCATCTGACTTTGCGGCGAGCTCTTTATCGCTAAGTGAACTTACTTGGTTTTCAAAAGAATTTACCTCGTCAACTAACCGGGCCACTTCAACCATCTTATTCATTGAAGGGCTGGGCATATCAGAATGCAAGGTCATACTCAGCTTAGGGAACCTTTTCTTTATCGCGTTCTGTTTATTTTGAAGTATAATTCTTTTGACTAATCCTAACATTTATTTTCCTTGCTTATTTGCGCTGAATTTCAGGTAGGCCTCGATAAATTCATCCAGGCCGCCGTCTAAAATTTTCTGGGTATCCCCTGTTTCAAAGCTTGTGCGGTGATCTTTAACCATATTGTATGGATGCAAAACATAAGAGCGGATCTGGCTGCCCCACTCGATCTTTTTCTTATCCGAATCCTGCTGTTTTAATTCTTCTTCTTTTTTCTCCTGCTCTGCTTCATAAATACGCGCCTTAAGTATCTTTAAAGCAGTTTGCTTATTTTGAAACTGCGAACGTTCATTCTGGCACTGCGCTACAATACCTGTCGGTAGATGAGTAATTCTTACCGCCGAATCTGTGGTATTAACGCTTTGCCCGCCTGCACCCTTGGAGCGATAAACATCTATACGCAGGTCCTTCTCTTCGATTTTTATATCCAGTTCCTCTTCTATTTCGGCAATCACATCCACTGAAGCAAAAGAGGTATGCCGGCGCTTATTGGCATCAAAAGGCGAAATACGTACCAGCCGATGCACCCCGCGCTCTGCTTTTAAATAGCCAAAAGCATAGGGCCCCTCGATTAAAATAGTGACATTTTTAATCCCCGCCTCTTCCCCTGCCAGGAAATCAATTGTTTTTACGCTATAGCCGTGGCTTTGCGCAAAGCGGCTGTACATTCTAAAAAGCATTCCCGCCCAGTCGCATGACTCTGTTCCGCCGGCTCCGGCATTGATACTTAAAATCGCGCTGTTTTTATCCAGCGCGCCGCCTAAAAGCACCTGAAATTCCAGTTTGCCTATTATTGTCAAAAGGGAATCGGTATTATGAGTTAAATCTAAAACAAGCCCCTCATCATCTTCTTTAAGCAGGCCGATAAACTCGCCAAGCTCCTGATATTTCCTATAAGCCTGTTCCCAAGGCTCAACCACGGCCTTAAGATTCTTCAGTTCCTTGACTATCCTGGTAGATTGCTCCGGATTGTTCCAGAAACCCTCGCCGGACATTTGTGCGGATAGAACATCTATCTGTCCTATTTTTTTTGCAATGTCAAAGATAACCTCTTAAATTTTCCACCCTTACGCCAATTTCACTAAGTTTTTTCTTCATTTCTTCAATCATGGTTATTCCTCTCTATTCTATTTATTTTTTATCCCCCTATAGGCCAGCATAAATTCTTCGCGGCTGTCGGAGACTAATACGGCATCCTCTAAAGTTACTCTACCATCGTGCACCAATTTAACCAAAGATTGGTTAAACGACTGCATGCCAAATACTGCCCCATCATCAATAAATTCGGGAATCTCCCAAATTTTTCCTTCGCGGATCAGGCGGCTGATAGTCGGCGTCAAAAGCATAACTTCATAAGCAGGGACGCGGCCAATGCCGTCTTTAGCAGGCACCAGGCGCAGGGAAATTACCCCTTTTAACAACACGGCTAACTGGTTCCTTATTTCCTGATGCTGGTGCGGAGGAAAAAGATTTATTAACCTTTCTACGGTCTGGGAAGCATTAATGGTATGCAGGGTGCTTAAAACTAAAACTCCTGTTTCCGCGGCGGCTATGGTGCTGGATACAGTGTCATAATCACGGATATTTCCGATAAACATTACGTCGGGGCTCTGCAAAGTAAAAGCGCGCAAAGCAGTTGAATAACTCGTAACATCCATCCCCAATTCGCGCTGGTTTATAATTGACTGTTTATCCTGAAAAGTATACTCAATCGGTTCCTCGGCAGTTAGAATATGCTTCTTGCAGTTAGTATTTATGTATTCTATCATACTGGCGATTGTGGTCGATTTCCCGCTGCCCATAGTCCCGGTCAATAACACAAGCCCCCGGGTCTCCATTGATAGTTTTTTTAATATTTCGGCAGGGAGATTGAGTTCCTCAAAAGTAGCTATAGTATTGCGTATATTTCTGATAACAATGGAAGGCCAATTCCTTTGCGTAAATATGCTCACCCGGAAACGCCGGGAAAACTCCTCCAGATACACGGCAAAATCCACATCCAGCTTATTTCTAAAGATCTCAAGCTGTTTTGAGTTAGCTAATTGTTCAGTCGCCAGCATAACATCATCTATGTTTAAAACTTTGGTGTCCATGGGGACTATTTTCCCGTCGATTCGCAAACGAGGCAGGCCTCCGGCGCGATAAAAAAGGTCCGAAGCATTCTTAGCTACCATTTCCTGCATTAATTTCTTAATATCCATATTTACCCTCTAGGATATTATACCACCCTATTGCCTTTTAATGTAGGATTAAATTCCATGTATTTGGCAAACATAAGCCGGGTTTGCGCGTCTATCGCCGGAGATGAACCAAGAATCAGTATTATAACCGGCACAAAGGCCCACTCCAAAACTAAAACCACATTTTTAAGCCAGCTTACCCCTTTAGGCCGCGGAGGCAAAATTGTCCAGCTTAAAAATATCCAGATCAAACTTGTCAGTACTGTAGACTGAAATAATAACCCGGTAATCTTTGGCAAGTTGTACGCGATTGTGCTCTGATTAAAAAATACTCCCCCAAAAAACACCGGTAAATACCCGATTCCCCCCAGGATAACCGCCCATACGGCCCAGGTAACATGGCTCTCTAAAAGATGAAATGACCTTCTTAATTTATTAAGCAGGGAAATATTCTTATTCTTTATAAAACCGCTTACCACAAAAGGGAAATTTTCCACTCCCCACGCCCATCTCCTTTTCTGTTTATACTGCACAACCATCGTCCGCCAGATATTGCTGGAATAGGCCACATCCATCGAAACCGTAATGTATAACGGGACGACGCGGTAATCACCGTTATAATGCAGGTAACCTTTCCAATAAATTACAGAATCGTCGGAGATCATATTCACCGGCCAGTAATCAATTTCGACCAGCGTCTTAAAGCTCATACTGTGGCTTGAAAATGTAACAAATTTCTCCAGGCGCATACTCTCAATCAATTGGCAGAACGAACTGCTGATTTCAACCAGGCGCGCAAAAGAAGGCGCCTGCCAGATATTGTTATTGTAAACCGGCATCGGCTGGTAACTTGCCTGATGCGGTTTATCAGAAGTCAAGAAGTGGTAACTTAAACAGCCGAAATATTCCGGCTCAACGCAGGTATCGGCGTCAAAACAGGAAACTATCACATGTTCATGGGCAATCCCCCGGCTGTCTATATACTTTTTAGCAGCCTTGGCCGCCCAGGTGGCATTTGCGCCCTTAGTGCGGCTCTCGCCTTTCAGGCCATCGGGATGAAAAGTAGATAAATACGCTCCAAATTTCGCGCCGAATTCCTGCTCTAATATTCCAGCGGTACTGCGCGCGGCAATATTGCGCTCTTCAAACGCCATAACTACAATAAAATTTTCTTTTAAGTAGCGGCTTGCGCTTAAGGAATTAAGCGACGGGCGTAAAACCTCCAGGCCCTCATTATAAACCGGGAAGATAACTAAATGGCAGAGTTCTTTAAAGCCCCTATCAAGGGGTAATTCCAAGCAACTGGCAAACCAATCTTCATTTCTCTGCCGCTTGAGCCGATGGTGGGCCAGGATTAAGAGAGTGGTTAAATAAACCGTGCGGATAATCCAATAAAAATCAAAAGTAATAATTATAACCGCGCTTGTTACCGGATGCAGGATAGATAACAAAATTAACGTAATTATTATTCCCCATGATAATCCTCCAGGAATAATCTCAAGAACGCGTTTTAAAAATACGTCTTTATTCACCCAGCCCTTCCTTTCCTTTTAAGTTAAGAGCATGGAAGGGCTGGGTCATTAATATGCCCAACAAATAAAGATCTGAGTTTAATTCCAGCTTATACAGGTTATTATAAATTGAACCATTGGGGCTTCTTTGGCTGTCGCTAAAATAAAGCGCGTCTTCCTTAGCATCATAAAATGCTGGCGCCTCTTCTTTATTTAATTTTACCAGGTTAATCGGCAATGCCCTTGGCCTTGATTCGACTACCTGAACATACTTATTGGTCAAGACTATCAGGTGATAGCTGTCTGAATGCCAGAAAACATTAATTATCTTTTCCTGGGAGTAATCCAGCAATACGGGAGAATCTGAATAATCATGATCGCTTCCGGTATCAAAGAAAATCACGCCAATCTGGTGATTATTAAAAATAAACATTTTTTTCTTATCCGCGGAAATATCCCAGCCGGTAATCTGCGCAAATTTATCCGGCAGGCCTGCAATATCTTCAAAGTTACCCCCGTCCAGATTAGACTTGTACACTACCTTATTTTCCTGGTCCAGATAATATACCGCTCTTTTTTCGGTATCGATACGAAAGGAAGAAAACCTTTCCTGATTTAACTGCGCAAGGTCAGGCCTCAGAGGGAAAAGGATGATTTTATCAAAACGGCTGGCCTTGCCTGCCTCCACATCTATTTCCCCCCTCCATGGATAATGTTGCGCTAATTCTAAAGCGATTTTATAAACACCGGGGACCAGCTCGGTAATACTTGCCGGGCTTCTTGCAGGCATTAATTTGCCGTTAAGGTATATTTTCGCGCCGTCCGGCTGGGTTTTTATATAAATCAATCCGGTCTTGGAGAATCGTAAAGTACGCGCATTAAATTTATACCCCAGGGCAAAAGCAAGGATAAAAGGCAAACCGATAAAGAACAAGAATACGGAAAAATAAAATAATGAGCTTCTTATCTTCTGGAAATTTAACATTTTTTTATCTACCGATTAATTCCTTCCGGCGTAATAAATGATGGTAGCCTACAGCAAACCTGTGCGCTTCATCGCGTATCAAGCGGATTAAATTGGCCGCCGGGCTATCCTCAGGAAAACGTAATACGGATGATTTCCGGCTGCTATAGATATTCTCTTTTTCTTTGGCAATGCTAACCAGGGGAATGGAAATATTCAGCTCATTAAGCACTCCGGCTGCCGTTAAGAGATGCCCCTTGCCTCCGTCAATAAGCAACAGGTCCGGCAGAGGCTTCTTTTCCCTGATCAGCCGGCTATAGCGGCGCCTTACCACCTCGGCAAGCATCCTGTAATCATCGATTCCTTTAAAACTTTTTATCCTGTACCTGCGGTAATTATTTTTATCCGGATTGCCATTATAAAAACTTACCATCGAGCCAACCGCGTGTTTCCCTGAAAGGCTAGAGATATCAAACCCCTCGATTCTAGCGGGTAAAGTATCTAAGCCCAGCCTGCCCTTCAAATCCTCCAATTGGCCTTTGCGGCTATTGACGCCCTGCGCAGAACGCATCTGTGATAAAACAATAATCCGGTCGCGAACCCTGGCTGCTGCCTCAAAATCCATAGCTCGGGCTTTATCTTGCATTAATTTAGTAAGCTTGCGGATTAATAAATCCCCCCTGCCTTCCAAAATTAAAATAATATTATCGATAACCCGCTTGTATTCTTTGGCGCTGATTTTTCCAATGCAGGGAGCCGGGCAAAGGTTAATTCTATAGTAAATACAGCTGCGCTTTGGCATGTTCCTGCATGAACGGTACGCAAAATTATTTCGGATAATTCTAAGGGCATTTTTTAAAAGCTTGGCATTGGTATACGGCCCCAGGTACCTGCCTGCCGGGTGCCTGCCGGGTGCATATTTTTTCCCGCGGGCAATAGAGATTGAGGGAAACTTTTCCCCGGAAACCCTGACAAAAGGGAAGCTTTTATCATCTTTAAGGGAAATATTATATTTCGGCTTAAATTCATGAATAAGATTAGCCTCAAGCAATAAAGCCATGCTTTCATTGGCAGACAACCTGAACTGGACATCTGCTGCTTTAGCCATTAAGGCCATGGTTTTACCGGATAAGCCCTTGCCTAAATAACTTAACAGGCGCTTCTTTAATGAATTAGCCTTGCCCACATAAAGTACCTGCCTGCGGCTATCGCGCATCAAATAAACACCCGGCGAGTCAGGCGCTTGTAATATCTTTTCTTTTAATTTCTGATGGTTCGCCATAATGGTTTATGCATGAGCTCTTTAAGCTCGCTAACACCGAAAAGAAAACAAAAAACAATATAAGATAATGCTCCGAAAAATAGCGCTAAAGCTAAATTTAATGCCCGGTTAACCAAAAAACATACAACTGCCATACAAAAGGAGGCGGCACTGATACGTAAAAATGAGTTTAATATTTTATGCTCCCCGAATCCATCCAGGCGCCTCTTTAAAATAAAAAATAAAAAGAAAAAAGTAATTATCCCTGAAATAGAAGTGGCCAGGGCCAGCCCACCGATTTTAAGCGGGAACATCAATAGCGTATTAAGGACAATATTTATAATTAAAGCCAAACCGGCTATTTTTGTGGGAGTAACAGTATCTTTGAGGGCAAAAAAACAGGATTGCAGTATTTTTGTGCCCCCATAAGCGCTTAAACCGATACTATAAAAAAACAGGGCATTACTGGTTAAGAATCCCGAGTTAAGATCAAACCTCCCCCCGCCGAAAAGGGTAAAGACTAAGGGCCCGGCTAAGACCATAAAAACAGCGGTTATCGGCAGCATCACAAAAAAAACCGCGCGCAGGCCCCAGGAGAGAGTAATTTTAAGCTCATCATGGCTTTCCTCCAATACCTGCGTAGAAAAAGTAGGTAAAATTGCCTGCGCAATGGCATTACTAAAAATACCGATAGGGAATTGGATAAGCCTATAGGCAAAATAGAGCACTGCCACTCCTCCTTCGCCGACAATTACCGCCAGGGAGCCGAAAATCGAATCCACAAAATTATTCAACTGATAAATACTCGAACTCGCCAGCCGCGGCAGCATTAATCTTTTAACCTGCACTACCCCGGGATGGTTAAAACATAAAGCAAGTTTCGGGCGGAATCCTTTTCTATATAAGACAGGGACCTGTACTGCCAGCTGCAATATACCACCCACTAGAACCCCGGCGGCCAATCCAATTATATTCTCTCCAAAAAGCATCGCGCAGATAATTATGGCAATATTCAAAAGGCAGGGGGCAAACGCCGAAACAGTAAAATTCTTAAGCGAATTAAGCACGGCCATGGCATAAGCAGCCAGGCCGATAAGCAGTATGTAGGGAAAGATAATCCGGTTTAGATTAATCGTTGCCGCGAGCTTCTGCGGCGAGGCAATAAAACCGGGGGCAATCATGCGCACAATCAGCGGAGAGAAAATTATTCCAAGTATGGTTATCGCACTTAACACAACTATCAGCAGATTGAGCAGAATATTGGCCAGCTCCCAAAACTCTTCTTTGCTGCGCTTAAGGCTGTATTCGCTTAAAACCGGGACAATCGCCGCGTTAGAAGCGCCTTCGGCAACCAGATCGCGGAAAAGGTTGGGTATACGAAAGGCGATAACAAAGGCCTGCGCGTAAACATAAACTCCGAACAGGCGGGCAATGACCACATCCCTTACAAACCCCAGGAGGCGGGAGACAAGGGTAGCTAAGCTGATAATTGTTGCCCAACGCGCGACTGCCTGGTTGTGCCTGCTTTCAGGATATTTGCTTGTTGACATCGATAATTAATTATGCTAATAATATTAACTCGTAAAGCTAACCAAGAAGGAGCATATATGCCAAGACGCAGAACATCATTAAAAAGTAACCGTGTAAGCAAAAGAAAACATACACGTAACCTAAAAATAAAGGTACAGCTTAAAGGCGCGATTAAAAAATTCCAGGAATTAATCGCAAAAAAAGACGCCGAGGCCAAAACATTCATTTCCAAGGTTTTCTCCCAGCTGGACAAAGCAGCCAAGAAAAATATCATTCACCCTGCTACGGCTAACCGCAGAAAATCGCGCCTGATGCGCAAATTACGCAAATCCGCATAAACTAACCACCAATTTTTCCAAAGCAAAGGCAGGTGCAAGCCTGCCTGTTTTTATTTCTATATCGCAGCCAAGCAGCAGCTTAAGTTTCTTACGGGCATCCTGCCCCTCCATACCCCGCTTCTCCCAGGCATAACGAAGCCCCCCGAGAATACGCTCCGGGGCCTGGCCATCTTTAAGAAGCTGATTCAACAGGCGCAGGGCAAAATCAGCTTTTCTTAACTCAATCTGCCGGCTTAAAGCAAATGTGTCCGGTTTGGCTGTTTCCTTAAAACGCAAGATTCGCGCATGCGGCGAAATTCCGCGGGTAAACTCATCCTTATAATCATAATGCTCAAAATCCAGGACTAAAACTAATTGTTTATGCGGCTTTTTGGAGTAGGCCAGAAAAAAATCGCGGGATTCTTCGCCAAGAGAACCGGCATCTTTAATTACGATAATTCTTCTGGCGCTTTTTAACGGAATAGCCAGGAAGCGTTCCTGAATATCTCTTAAGGTTATTTCTTTGGCGTATAATGTATCAAGATTAAAATCCTGCAGTTCTTTTGGGAGGAATTCCTGTTTTATCTTCTTAAGCTGAGTTTCTTTAGCCGCAACATCAGCGCCGATAAGTAGGTAGACCATATTACCATTGCTCAACTGTGCGCTCGACAATGCGGCGCGCCAGATCTTCTATCGCATTATTCACCGCTGTATCGTCACTTACTACAACCGCGTTCCCGGGGGCAGAGGTGGTAAAATAAGAATAATTGCCGTTAAAATTCTTCTCTTCCCAAAGCAGTTTATTTTCTTTGGTATCCCAAAGGCTTAAATTAACATAAATATTAATACGATATTCGGCGACTTCATCATTGCCTTCGGTATAAGTCAAAGGGTCTTTGCGATATTCAACTAATTCACCTTTGAGCACTAAATCCGCTTCTCCTTCTTTCTTAGGCTTAAGATTCCCGTCAAAAAGATATTTATTAACTACCTTTCTGGTAATATCCGTTTCCAGCATCGGCCGGTAAATACGGTATTTATTGGCAGAATAGGCTTCCTGGGTTACGTCTACCTTATTCAAAAACGGAGTTATGTAAATTGTCCTGTATTTTCCGGTAAGCATTGAGCGGGTGGTATAACCACATCCGGCCAAAACAACAGCCGACAGACAGAATAAAATAGCTAAAGAAGAGTAAGCCCTGATTTTATTTTTCATTTTTTGCGCTCCATTATCTGTAATCTGGCCGCCGCTTCGCGAGCCCAGGGGCTGCCTGTGTAATTATTAATTACATCGTTATAGTAGATCCTGGCTGAATCAAAAATATTCTGTTTCTCATAGAAACGGCCGATATTATAGCTTGCTTCCGCTTCCTTCTCTCTGATAGTATCGATGTTTTTCTGCGCATCCAAAGAAAGCACGGCATCAGGATGCTCCTTTACAAATGCCTCAAACTTCTCTTTTGCCTCCTGCACCGCGCCCTGGTCATAAGCAGCCCCCTTGGATAAACTCGCCCGGCAGCTGGCGATCTGGAATTTTGCCGCAGATGCCCATTCGCTGTCCGGATAGCGGGAAACTACCTTATTAAACTCCTCCTCTGCCTCGTAATAACGCAACAACCCTTTCAGGACTAAACCTAATTTATATTGCGCTTTTGGGGCAAGCGGCCCATAAGTGGAGTTTTCCACTACCTTGCCGAATATCTCAATTGCCGGATTGTCAACGGGTAAGTCTATCCCCAGTGCCTTACGTTTCTCCCCGGACATAAACTTCTCGGCAATTTTATATTCCAGGTCAATAATCTCCTGGATACGCTCGGAAAACGGGTATTTATCGATTACCATCTGATAAGCCAGATAGGCTTCATATAATTTACCCTGCTTCTCTTCGGTCAAACCGAGATAATACTGGCTTTCCGCGGCCTCGGCAGACTTAGGGTAAGCCTTGAGCAGTTTACGAAATTCCCGCTTGGCATCTTCGAATTTATTGTTATCAAAGAAAGACCTGGCATAGGCAAACTGCTCCTTGGGATTGTCCTTGGGCAGGTTCTTGGGATTAACCCACTTTCCGCTTTTGGGGGTCCAAAGCCAATAAGAATATGCCGGATGAATAGATAAAAAGGAAATTATTAACAGACTTAAGATTATGCGTTTCATAATGTTGAGATCCTTCGTCGGGCTCCGCCCTCCTCAGGATGAAAACTCCGGGGGTTAGTCTTTACAATGTTTTCAATTTAGCATAGACGGACGAATTTGTCAAAGATAAAAATAGGCAAAAGGCAGCTTGATTATGGCGGCGTTTAAGCTTAAAAGAAAATTAATTAACATAGCTGTTGGGAAGCTGAAAAGATTTGCTAAGGCGGGATAGACCAGCCCGGATATAACCAAAGTGAACCCGCATAAAGTAATTATGGTAGCCAGCGGGACAACAAAGATATTAGCTAAAACCGTAATCGGGGCAATAATACGAAAATTAAGGGCAATAATTCCCAATGTACCCAGCCACGCAGAAAACGAGACCAGGCAGCCTTCACAGATAAACTTCCATACTTTAACCCTGCAACCTTCCAAATGAATTAAAGCCTTTAACTTAGGATAAAGATAAACTATTGCCAGCACACTTGCAAAAGATAACTGAAAACCAATATCAAAAAGCTGCCGGGGATTAGTTACCAGAATAAATAACGCCGCCGCTGCCAAAGAATTGTATATATCCGGCTCTCTTTTTAGAAAATAGCTGAATAAAAAAACTCCGGCCATTATTGTTGCGCGGATAACCGGATTGTTTGCCCCGGTTACAAAACAATAAATGAACAGGCAGGCTAGCGTAAAAATAATTCGCGCCTTGCGGGGAATACGCAGGATTTTAAATAATAAATTAGCCATAAAGGCGACAATACCGACATTAAAACCGCTTACTACCAGAATATGCACAGTGCCGGACCTAACCATAGAATTATTTACCAACCAGGGAATATTGCGTTTCTGGCCCAAAACCATAGCCGAAAGTATACCCGCCGGTAAATCAGGGAGGCTCGAGCTAATGATATACTCCATTTTGGCGCGCAGCCAGAATGAAAAATTAATCAACTTTGAGCCGCTGTTTCCCGGATAGAGGATAATCTGCCGGGGATCTTTTATCCGCATTATTAAATAGATATCCTGCCGCGCCAAAAAATCTCTATAGCTTTGGCTGGCAGTGCCAAAACTATGCGGCCGGGCTAGAGTGCCGATAAGCGTTAAATTATCTCCGTAATTTAGTTTTTGCGCGAAATCTGTTTTTATCAGCACCTTGCCGCAAGTGCCCCATTTTAACCGGCCTGCCTGGATTTTCTGTGCGCGGAAAATAAATTCAGTATGATTATTTTTAGGCTCAGGGGAGCCGTCAATAAAACCGCTTAAGCTATAAAGAGAATTATCTTTATAGTAAACGAAGTTACTGATATGGTATTTGGGCAATACGTAGGAATTTTTCAAGCTTAACGCTCCGGCAAGCAGCGTTAAAAATAATACTAAAACCGGGAATATATAATTATCTGCCTTGAGTAAATTTACGGCGATAAAGATAACTATCCCCGCTGCCATAATTAGCCAAAAATTTACCCGCGTTAAATTACACAAAAAAATCCCGAGGCAATAAAATACGGTTAATAGTGCAAGGGGCCTCTTCATTCGACAAAAAATATCCCCTTTAATTTCTCGTAGCGCTCTTCTCCTACACCCTTAACATCCTTTAAGTCTTCCAAGCTGGAAAATTTCTGACGAGAACCACGGTACTCGATGATACGCCGGGCTAATTTCGCGGAAATACACTTTAGCCCGGTTAACTCTTCCAGACCCGCCTTATTAAGATTCAGTTTGGCTAATTGAACTTGCGGATAGACTATTTTTTCTATTCGGCTATTTATTTTAATCAAATTACTTAACGCTAGCCCGCAAAACGCTAAACTTAAAATAAACAAAACAACTCTTTTTTCTTCAGGCGTGAAATTAATCATCTCCTCAGCCCCCCCCTTACTTCAATAGACGGAGATGAACTCAAAATCTAACCAAAAACTTCAGATTAAATTGGGGACAGCGACTATTTTTTGGTCCATCGTTCCCCATTTAAAAATAGTCGCTGTCCCCAATTTTCTTGGATTGTAATCAATAAATTTCTGATGTATACTTTAGGTATGCCTAAGAAGGTCCTGATCATTGACGATGACTACAATATCGCCAAGGAAAGTAAGGAGAAACTGCTTAAGGCAGGTTA
>JAHFFR010000012.1 GCA_023247825.1 Candidatus Omnitrophota bacterium | reverse complement strand
CTTATTTTTCCTGATTTCTTTAGATATTCCAGATTAACCCGATAAGCCAAGTAACCTATCCGGAAGAAATATTCGGCGATTGCCGGACTATGAATCCTTACAATGCCGGCAATAAATTGTTTAAAAGGGCTAAAGGCATAACCAGTCCGTCCTGCCTCTTCAAAGATACCGGCTTTTTCTTTATCCTCCCGCGCCCCGCCGTCTTTAGAAGTAGAATCGTTTGTCCTCCATACAAATTCAACCCTGCTTTCTTGTTCAATTATAGCGATACTATTAATGTTCTTGAGGATCCATTCGAGATTTTTCTCCTCTTTTAACCCTTTAATAATAATCTCCTCTGCTAACCATTCGCTTAACTTAAAACCTCTTTTATTTTCCTTAAGAAAACCGCGCGCTGCTAAATTCCCGAGCGTTCTTCTATATTTTAAAAGATTCCTCTTCAAAAGCTCCATTGCATCCTTTGGTAAATTCTCCTTAATCGAACTTCCAAGGACAAAAATTTCTTCAGGAGTAAATGTGTCAGGGATTTCCTTCTCAACCTTTTCTTCTTTCTTGGCTGGTTGGGTTTTTGGCGTTTCCGGCTTTATTTTTTCATGCAGTTCAATCTGTTTTATCAATTTTTCCCAACTTGGAAGCCCCCATTTAGTTTTGTTCCTATAAAATACAAAATAAAATTTCTTTCTAGCCGCCGCAGATAAACCAGTATCTGATTCTATAGCCGCTTTCAATTCTTTAAGAAAATCTGCCTTTGTCCAGTTTCCTATTGGCTTGCACCCTGCATCTTTTACTGCCTGCTTCCAATTATTAAAATGCCATTTCTTTTTATGATTATTAAATGCTCCGTAAAGAGCGGGATATTTTTCTTGAAACACCTTAGAAGAAGCAGTACCTGACTCTTCTACAGCTGCTTTCAATCTCTTAAGAAAAACTTCCTTGGTCCAGCCATCTACAGGCTTGCACCCTGCATCTTTTACTGCCTGCCTCCAATTATTAAAATTCCATTCGCCTTTATGTCTATCAAATGCCCCATAAATGTCCGGGCGTTTATTTAGAATCGCGTAAGACAAACCGGTACCCAATTCTTCCACAGCTGCTTTTAATTCCTTAAGGAATATTTTTCTTGTCCAATGCCGGCGTTTTTTAATATCCCGCGTTCCGCCGTCCCCTAAGATAGAATGGATCCTTCTTCTTTCTAAACGATAATCTCTTTCTATGCCCCAATTCAAGATTAATCGCTTTATTTCACTCGCGGGATATCGGCCATGTGAAAACAATTGCATATAACTCTCATTTAACGGCATCATCTCATAAGATACCATAACCATTGAAGCAATTATGGTTGCGGTAGCTCTATTTCCATCATAGAAAAATTGTCCTTTGCGCATTTTCTCAATTATGTTTCCGCAGAATTGAGCCAATAATTCTTTTTCTAAACTTTTATCTCTTGCTATCTCTTCCCCTACTTTTTTATTCTCTTCATTAATCCATTTTATATAATCAATTAGCCCTTGCTTATCCTGAATACCGATTTTATCCAAGTCATCTCTTTCCTTAAGGATTTCGTGATTAATCTTTTTTATTAATTCTTCGGTAATATTATTCTGCGGAAATTCCTTCCTAATCTGCGTTAAAATCTTGGTAAGGTTCATTTTGTTTGTATTTTCCCCTCCGTCTTTAATAGATTCGTATGCTTTGAGTGTCTTTAAAAATTGAGCAAAAGAATAGGGGACCAATGTATTCTTTCTGACAAAAATCCAGGCTACTTCTATATCATTATAAATAGACAGCTGAATTACTACCCATCCTTTATTAATCATGAATATTTTGAGCCCATTCATATTCTGATATGGACCAATATGAATATGCAAATTTGCGGGGTACGCATTAAAAACAGCCGCTAATTTTTCCAAAGAATTAGTATCGCCAAGAGAAAGCGGGCTTATATTATTTAACGCATTGGAAGATATAATAATATAAGGCGCCTTGTGCTGCTGGATATGTTGACTCACGCACTCAACTTCAAAAATGTCATGGCAGACATTTTTAACTCCTCTTTGATTAATGCCGGATTTACTTCCATAATCTACTGTCATATAACTCCCCTTAAAACCGGATTTTTTTATCTTCTTATAAAGACTGCTATTTTCTCCACAGGCTAACTCAATAATTGTTTCAAAGCCCCGCAAACTGTCATATAAAGCATTCACCACTTTAATTATTTTTTCTTTTCTTAAGGAAATAGTTACCGGGATTATTTCTTCATCGTTAAAAACTTGATTGATATTTAGAGAGGGGGTAAAAGTTAAAAGGATTTTATTAAGGAAAGATTTTAAATAACTTGCGGGAGGGGCGGTTTCTTTACCGGTATCTGCTAATTGCCTTGCCAAATTGTTTTCCTCCCCGCCGTCCGTTGGAATAAAACCCGTTTCATATTTTTCTAATATTCCTGACGCAGTAAATTGAGATGCCTTAATCTTCTTGATTAAATATTGTCCACCTATGTTTTCCGAAGATTCTATACTAGATGGTAAAATAGGAGTTTTCTCTCCTCGTAGCAATAAGAGATTTATCAAAACTCTTCCTGTCCGTCTGTTTGCGTTCTTAAAAGGATAGATCTTAATAAATCTTATAAAAACCTTTGCAGCAAATTCTTCTGTATCTTTTTGCTTCTTTTCATTTATTTTTAGCCATTTTATAAAATTTGCCATTAGTCTCGGCACTTCACCCGGATGCGGCATTAAAGTACTTCCAGCATAGATATCAACGTTTCTATATTCACCTTTTTCGGATTCACTTAATGTAATTCTATAAATTACAGTTGCACCCGGAAATTCATCCTCTTCGCTAACAATTTTATGTATGCCCTTTACTGCTACTTCCGTTATTGGTTTATCTATATTCAAAAGTTCTTGCAGCTTAACATAATCTATTAGTTCTTTAGCAATATTGGATAAAGAATTATCTAAAATCAACTGAAATAACTGGTAGTTTTTATTGAAATTCTGAATTATATTTTTTCCGCCGTCTTTTGAAATTTTATTCTCAAGCTTGTCAGCAATTTCCGGTGACACGCTTCTAATTTCTTCCAACTGGTCAGAATCAAGTTCAAAGACTATTTTAAAACATCTTTCGGCAGCCTTAACCTTACCTAATTTATAAAGCGCCTCTCCCTTGTTAAACCACGCCTTAGTATGTTTCTGATTTATATTAAGAACTTCATCGTAGCACATTATTGCTTCCTCAAGTCTCCCTAATTCATACAAAACAACTCCCTTGTTATTCCACGCAGTGGGATATTTTTTATCTATTTCAAGCGCTTGATCATAACATTCTATCGCCTTCTGAAGTTCATCTAAGCGATGCAGTGCCAACCCTTTGTTATTCCATGATTCTTTATGTCTTGGTTCTATCTCAAGTGCCCTGTCATAACACTTTATTGCTTCTTGATAAGTTTTTAATCTATACAACACTAATCCTTTAGCATACCATGATTCAAATAGCCCGGGATTGATTTCAATAGCTTGCTCATAATATTTTATCGCATAGTTATATTCCCCTAAATCATCTAACGCGACCGCTTTATTATATAATGCCTCGACATATTCTGGAATTATATCAAGCGCTTGATCATAACATTCTATCGCCTCTTCACGCATACCCAATTTATATAACGCAACTCCTTTACCAACCCATGCATAAGCCGTATTCGGTTCTAATATTATAGCTTTGCCATAATGCTCTATCGCCTTCTCATATGCTGCAATGCCCATGTAGAAACTTCCAATGTAACAATGGGCGAAAGGATTACCGGAAAATGCCGACAAAAATTTTTCGATGCATCTTTCTCCTTTTTCTTCTTTTCCGGTTTCCCCGTAATAACGCAAAAGTGTTTGATAAAAAATAATCCCATCCTCTTGTTCGGCCGCATGATAATACTCATAAATTACTCGAATAGGAATACCTAAAATTTTAATTATGGATGAATATTCTTTGTATGTTCTTCCATAAGGCTTATCTATAAATTTTCCGGCTATTACGTCAACCCATAATCTTTCTTTGCCTATTTCAACCCAGTTGAATAAATGGCTATAAGAGCCTGCAAATCCGGCGTTCAATCCCAACCTATCGGCAAGAATTCTAAACAGTATCGCGAATGCAACACAGTTCCCTTCTTTGGTCTTTAACAATTCCCTAACACAGAATACGTCCTCATTACCTTTGAATTTGCCAATGTTCGGGCTCAGCCACTTTAACAGTTTCTCTATCTTTTCTTTCTCGCCTATTTTCTCGACTTCAACTCCTTCAGCTTTACAGTAATCCTTGAATTCCTCAAACTCAGCATTGATTTCTCTTGCGTCAATCCTAAGCCCCAGTTCTATCTCCAAAGCCTTCCTGCCGCCGTCTTTAAGAATAGAAATTTCTTCTGATAATATAACTTTATCCAAAACAGAATTGGGGTTTAGAAAAGTTTCCGTGATTCTATTCTTGACATTTTCTATCGATACTATTACAGGTGGTGAATTTAGTCTTCCAGTTTCTCTATCTATTGAATTCTCTATCCTAGTTAGAAGTTCTGCTTGATTTTCCTTCATCTTATTACAAGTATCTATAAATCCTTTTTTAAATCCATCAATCATTATTTTATGCTTAGATATAGCTGCCTGCTTTAATCCAGAAAGTATAAAATTATTCTTTAGCGACATTCTTAAATTCATATAAGTTACATCAACTCTTAGCCATTCTTCAAAATCTATAAGAACAATTCCATAATCAGAATTGAAAATTATGTTACGCCTTCTTCGGTCTGGCAAAAAAAACGCATACTGTAATGCAACTGATGCGCCTAGGCCATAAGAAAATTTTTCTTCCATATTTTTTAAATCTTCTCTGTTTATATTTAAAAGATTATGCCCTCTTATCTTTTCCATAATAAAGAACTTGTCATTTATCGGTTCCACTTGTGGCACATAACAATACGGTATGTTCAGCATTCTTAGGATTTCTCTGATATCCTTATCATAGTAAGGATATCTCTCTTTTAAGATTAAGGGATGAGATATACCTTCGCAAACGGCATCTACCTCAAATACATAAATGCTTTCAAGCATCTGACCGGCATATTCCCATCCACTCGGTGAAATTTCTTTGCCAAGAATATTTTTAGTGGCCTCCAATATTCTGCCCAAGTCTTTTTTAGTCACTTCGCATCTTTCGAAAGCATCACGTATTTGCGCTACCGTATTAAAAGTATCGAAATCAGGTACTTTGTTTGTATTTATTAATACACCACCGTCTAGGCCCTCATTGACTTTCTTCGTAACGCGATATATATTTATACTTCTGCCGCTAAACTTAAAATTTTCTGGAAGTTTTTCTAGAATAGCGCTGTTCTTCTTTGCTGCTTTAATTAATAATTT
Source organism: Candidatus Omnitrophota bacterium (assembly GCA_023247825.1). Lineage (GTDB taxonomy): Bacteria > Omnitrophota > Gorgyraeia > Gygaellales > Profunditerraquicolaceae > UBA6249. The sequence continues at coordinate 26,471 of JAHFFR010000012.1, read as the reverse complement.
TTCGATATCTAATGCACTATCTTCTGGAGCGAAGGCTTTAATAAGGCCCCCTTCTTTAATTACCCTTAATATTTCTTCAAAAACTCTGTTCTTACCTTCTACGGCCTTAATCCAATGAAGCATTTCAGCACAAAGGATTTTATCTATAGAATTAGAATATATACTGAACATATTCATTTCATTGCCGTTTATAAAATTAAAATTATCTGGCATATTGACTTCTTTTATTATGTTTTCTAAATCTGGCTCAATTTCTTTTAAAGGCAGATAAAACTCTATATATAAATTTAGGCTACCGAATACTTCTAACAATCTTTTAACTATTATCTTTTTTTCGGAAACTGAAAATTGAGGTAGAAATCTTAATTTCTCTGTTAATTTCCGAATCTCAATTGTTCTTCTAAGCCCCTGAACAACCTCAGCAACTTTTTCTGCCATATTAAAATCATTCAATGTAAGTAATATTATTCTTGCCAGTGAATTTGAAAATTGTATCGTTCTTTTGTTTACTTCCAGCCCCATAGCCTTTGCTTCACCTAAGAAAGCGGCTTGCATTACATTTAGCCCGACCCCAGAACCAACATCTAAAAATACATCGCCTTGATGAATATCCAATCCTCCCAGGCGCTCCTGAATTATTCCTCTACGCCAGCAAAGATTTATTATATTCCCGGGCACAGCATCTACATTGATCAGGTTATCAACTCCCCCCCTACCGCCCCCATCAAACGATCCACCCGCCCCATAGACTTGTAAATTTCCTGCTATCGTTATGTATTCCTGGGCTTTTTCGTGTTCACCTAATTTCTCATAAAGAATATAGAGGGCTTCATAGGCCGCGAGATAGTCAGATCTAAGCTTAATCGCTTTTTGATATGCTGCTTCCGCAAAAGTATAATTGCCTAATTGATAATAAATTTTACCCAGAGTAAAGTAGGCATCGGGATAATCAGGATTAAGCTCGAGCGCTTCATCACAATCAGTTAATGCCTCATCGTATTTACCTGAGTTAAAATAAATGTTACTGCGTATATAGTATGCTTCGGCAAAATACGGGTTAAATCTTATGGCTTTCTCGCATTCCACAAGCGCTTCATCATATTTACCTAAATAATAATAGGTTGCAGCAAGGTTGAGCCGTATAGCAGGAGTTAAGCCATAATCGCAACTTATGCCTGCAACTTGGATATAGGCGTAATGTTGGCTTAAAAGCTGAGAAAGCCGTTCCCTTTTATCCCTGTATTCATTTTTTAAAACAAGATAAGCGCCTTTTGATTCGTAGTATTTTTGTTTATCTACTTCCTGGATTATATTTAAATCGAAATCAATAAATAACAAACTATTCTCTTTTGAAAGAGGAATTATTATAAGAGCGTGCCTGGGCGCAAAGGCGGCTTTGGCTTTATAAAGAAAAAGGCCTGCTAAGAGTATGTAACCCAATTGGGAAATTACCGAACACAGAGAAAGATAATTTTCTGCCTCTTCCCTTCTCCCTCTAGGAATATCCGCTTCTTTTATCAGCTTAAATATATCTTCATTTTTAAAGGTAAGGCCTGTGATTAAAAGCTTGAAAATCGGATGGCGTTCATTAGGTTTGAGATAACAGCGCAGCCTGACAAAATACATTAATCGTTTAATAAATTCTTTTAAGGCTTCAGTATCTTCCACGAGAGGAGCCCTGCCCTGGAATTCTCTCGATTTTAATTTATTAATTTCGGCTAATAAATTTAACTGAATAATTTCAAATAGAATGGGCTCTATTGCATCCAATGGATACCCTAAATGCTGAAACAATTGGGACAATCGCAGCACAATTTCTTTATTTGCCTCTTGCCTGCTATCGAATTTTACTTTCACGGCTTCTCCAATCCCGCCGTCTTTAGCTCCTTGGGCCTTCTTTTCTTCTGAATTTTTAAATCCCTCGTTTATTTCGTTAACTTTTGCAGTATCGGATAAAGATAGCGCTGTTGTTTTCTGCATAACCACTTTTATTACCCCCCAAACAAGCTCTTCCGTAAAGCCACCATCTTTTGTAACCTCCCGCGCGATATCTACCACTACCCATTTCCCAATTGCTTTTTCTAATGCACTTTGTATCTGCCTTATATATGGGCTCTCATTATAATCATAATCAAACGAAGCTTTTTCTAAAAACTTCCTCAAATAATCTCCAGATGGTTCTCTAAGCATCATCCCTCTACAAAGCCCTCTAAAAAACGCATCCGGATGCATATCAATAATGAGATGATATCCCGTAATAAACTCATACGGAGATAACTCTTCAATTGTCTTAGAAGGGCTTATATTGTCAAAATCTGTCATTACAATGTTTCCGTTTTCCTTTTGCATTAGGTTAAAAAATATATATTTATAAGCCCAGCCATAGTCAGCTGATTCGGTTGTTTTCCATATCTTAGCAGCTAATTCTGCGAATAATTCAACCTGGCATTGGGAAGGGAAACTCGTAAAGGCCGCCCCGGGTATCTTCTCTTCAATATTCACCGGGCCACAATAAGCATATTGTTTTGGGATATTATTAGGAAATTCGGAAGAAAGTTGCTTTGCAATCTGATAATGCCTACCAAAATCATAGTTAAATTCTTTTTTATCTTGGTTAAAAGAAGATATATTCAATATAAAAGATCCTGGCTCCGCGAAACCACTATTATAAATTTCCAGAGAATATACCTGGTATTTTCCTGCCTTTGTCATAAACCTGATCAAAATACGGCTAATTTTATCTAAATTAATTTCACTCCCACTAAACGCGCTATAGATATAATCTCTTTCAATTAGCTCATTTTTTGTTTCTTCAGATAAGATGGCAATATTCCGGATTTCTTCATTAATTATGCTACGAGCATCTATCCCCCCATCCTTGCCCCAATGATTCCAGCCGGCCATAAGCTGATCAAATTCTCCCCATTTAATTAATATGCCTTGACTGTTGCGAGAAGTCATCAGTTCAACGATTGTCTTCCAACGTTTAAACTCAATATCATCTGTAGGCCTGCCTTCCTGCGCTTCTTCTATACCACTTAGATCTTTTAATATTTTGAGTAATTTTCCCTGCAAATCGCAAGATTCCCTTACAAATGAACTCTCCGCTTCCCTATCTTTATAATCTTTTCTAAACTTAGCTATTTGTTTGGAAATTTCATTTATTTCAGCGGCTAATACCATCATTTTTGAATTATGCTTAAAAACCTTCCAAGCAGCATCGCGATTGTAGTTCCTTACGCTTTTATCCTTTTCCTCACCGCCGTCAGCACGGTTTCCGGCATGCACAATCCGAAGCATACCAAGTAAATCCTTCTGCAGCATATAATCATTATGTATTTCGACTGCTTCTTTTACATTAATATGAATTAAATCAAGGTTACCATTTAAAGCTGTATATTTACCCTCGCGATAAAATCCTTCAATATATAATAAAATGTTGCCATAAACGAAGTGGACTATGATATCTTCGTTATGGAGCTGGATAGTTAAGCGAATTTTATTTATCAAAATATCCCTAAATACGATATTACCGATTTTGTCTATTATAAGGCACATACTATTATCGGATATCTTTAAGTTACTGGGTAAAACCTCATGGGGTAAAACGTACGATTTTCGCAATCTATCTTGAGTTAATATCAAACTATTTGTTTTTACTATCCTTTCATTTAGCTCTGCCATCTTCTCTTTTTCCTGTTCTTCCCTGCCGCCGTCTTTGCTGTCTGTGGCTGGCAGTTTCAGCAGCCGGGCGGCGTTATTGTAAAAGATATCCTGCGCGGCTTCGGGCCCTATTTTCCCCGCTTGCATAAGCTCCTCTAAAACCATCGTAAGAGCTTCGAGCTCGTTTATCGCCAGCATTTTATAGGCCTTCTTTTCCCTCGCAGGAATTAATCCTTGAAGTATTGTCTGGCCGGCCGTTTGCGTAAATCCATAATCACCGTCCACGCCTAAAAATGGTATACCTTTTGCGTCAGGTGATAATCTCCCGGAACGGGCGATTATCTTTCGGACAAACGGGATAAAATCTTTGGGAAGGCATCTCACGAGGAAATTAAAAATATGCTTGTTAAAATAAGGAACTTTCTTACTATAAAGAGTTTCTCCTAATATAATTGTTTCTCCCCTGATAGCGCCAAACGGAAAATCACTTCCATACAATATCCTTTTTTCCCCCAATCCTTGCATTGCCAATTCAATTACAGCCGGGTTAGATACCGTAGATGTGTCAAAATAAACGTTCTTTAAATCTTTGACGGCCTCAATCGCGGCAGTCACTGTTGCAATATCCCTACATTGGCCAAAGTGGGCTAAGATAAATTGCGCATTGCGATATCGTTCTGCTATTTTACGAAATTCAAGCAAAGCCGCCGGAGAATGTAAGTGAAGCATTATCGGCATACCATACTTATCTGCTATCTTTAATAACGGTTCACTTAAATAATCTGTCAATTTAATCGCAGGATAGAATTTGATCCAATTTGTAATTTCACCTACTTCTTTTCCTAAAAGTAAATAGGGCTTAAACCCCTTTGCGCCCATCTTAACCAACCGCTCTAATTCTTCCTCAGTCATCTTTGGCCCTGCAAGGGCAAATGGAAATAAACATCCTTTAAACTGGGGGTCATTTACTTTTTTCCATATAATATATTCATTCATCGCATCCATATCAAATTGCGGTATAGGGAGGCCAAAACCGACAAAAGATACGCCTATAGGCGCATCTTTTGAAGAAGCAAAAATTTCCCTAAGTATATTTAATTCTTCTCCAAGTGGGAAATGATGCGTAGTAGCGGTTACAGACAATTTTGGTTCAATTGTTTCCGGAGTTAACCCGCGGTATTCGGATTTCTTTTCGGAAGATCTAAACACATGGCTATGAATATCAATAATCGCCCTTACGCCATTTTTCACCAAAAATGCCGTAATCTTTTGAGCAATTTTCATTTCTTTAGTATTTAAGCGCGCAAAACGCTCCTCTTTTTCATCTCTTGCCGGCAGTTGGACCTGCTCGTATTCCGCAGCTAATTTATTGGCTTTCATATATTTCAATAACTGATAGATAATAACTGCTGCGACTCCGGCCTCCAGCATAATTTGCGTAACGATATCCGGTTCGCCAAAAAAATCTTTTCTGTTTATCGGAGTAGGAGTAACTTGCGCAGTAACAGCAACTTCTGTTTCCTCGGGCTTCTGGGAAGTTACTCCTACCATTCCTAATTCCTGCGGAGTTTTACCAATCATCTGGTACCATTTATATTTTTGGGAATAAAGCAGTTTACTGCCGGCCGGAGGAATCGCAAACTCTGTTTCCGGGTCAAGAGGAACTTCTCCATTTTCAGTCTTTAGCAAAAGGATAAAACGCTCCGGCTTACCATCTTCGTTTGTATCCAGGCCGACAATCTCGCTATCAACCCAGGGTAAATATAGGCAACTCAAAAACACCAGAAGCTCTTCGGGAGTTACGGATTCAGGCACTTTTCGAGTCAGATTGTCAAATATCCTATCCGGCGTCTGAATCGGTTTTTTAACATCGTCTCTGGAGATTAAGAACTTGAAACCTCCGGATTTTTCTCTTATTTCCGCATAGGGGACGATTAATGGCTGTTTGCTGTATTTAAGAGTAAAGCTTATTGTTTTAACACATTCATCAAGAGGGAAATTGGGTGGGATTTCTTGGCCGGCCGCTCTCTCTTTATTTATATAATCTTTAATAATCTCTGATGCTTTATAATCCAACCCTTCATTGCCTAATGCCGCTGCCGCTTTTATTGCCAAGCCGCCTATGCCCAAAAACACCCCTAACCCAATATATTTTCCAGTAATTTCCATAAATTTTCTGCGCTTTAATATAATGAAATCGTATTTTTGCATTGCTTCTAAACTTTCTTTTACTATTGCATAATCGGGTATTTGACTTTGCGCTATTAATGCTTCCTCATGGGAGCCGGTTTTTAATTCTACATATTCATGGCGGCTGATAGCTAAAAGAGTAATTTTAAGGTTTGAAACCGGGATTAAACGGCTGGCAAATTCGGAGAAATAAATTTTTAAAACGGAGTTTTTTTCTACAGCAAAAATAAAAACTTTGGGCAAACCCGCGATTGGCGGCGCGCGGCTATCAAAAACTAATTTATAAAATTCAACTGCCTTTCCTTCTACGCCTATGCCAAATTTGTTAAATATATCTATGGATTGAACTTTTATTCCCTTATTTTCTATGGCCTTCTGTAATTCTTCTTTTTTCTCTTTTGGCAAATTATTAAAAAATCCGCCAAAACCAACATGTGGATAAATTATGATCCTGGATATTCCCGTGCTATTTCTATACTCAGTTGCTTTGCAGAAATACTCGCTCATAAAAGTCAATGCGCCTTCAACTGAAGCAAATTCTTTTCCATTAGAATTATAAAATTTGATTTTCGGCCCCAATCTCTTATCAGCCTTGTCTTTGCACATCAGCCAAGAAATTTCTTTTCCCTTACTAAACCAGCCTCTCAATATTGCATTCTCTATCTCTTCTTTGATCCCGGAACAATCTATTCTATCCGTAATCTTTTTCTTAATTTTTTCACTATCTAACTCATATTCTGTTAAAAATTTACCTAACTTCCAAAATACGCCGTTAAACGATATTCTATAATTTCCGCCGAAATAATAAACCCTCCGCACCTCAACATCCGCGATATTCTTTACAGGTTTCTGGAGAGATTCAGTGGTCGATGGAATAACCTCAATATCCTTCACCGAGTTAATGGCGCCCTCGATAAAGTTGATTAACCATAATTCATCATTCTCATCTAATCGTTCTCCGTTAAGGATATCTTCACTCCTATCTATATACTCTCTGCTAAGGATATCTTCTCCGATTAATCCCCTATTCATTGGCCATGAGTATCGCCTGATTAACTCTTTAAGCATTTCTTTCTGCTCAGCCTGGTTATTTGATTTTGAAATTCCTCTAAACGGATACAACAAAACAAACCGCAATGCTGTTTTTAAATTCATTCCGTTGATCATTTTCTGTCCCTTTATAAAATCCGCCAATTCGCAAGACAGTTTCAGAAAAGCATATTCACCCAACATCCCTAACCTTCTTATATACGGCTCATTTAAATCCCTCGGAGCAACCATATCAGGCAGAAATAACGCGTAAGCAGGAATACCATATCTGCTGATTTCAAATAAGGCATCCAGATTGTATTCATATTCGGAATAACCCTGCTGTTTTAATTTTCCCTGCAATCCGGGTTCTTCTCCGGCAACTCTGTCATAACCCGATAAAATACTGACAGAATAGTCCCGGGGATTAAACACGGAAATCGGTATAATGCCTAAATATGTATAAAATATGTCCCCGCTAGGATCCCAATCTTTTTCGATAGCCTTTTTTAAAGACTCAAAAGCTTTTGTGTCATCATGCAGACGCTTTATCAACCCGTCTATCTCCTCTAATTCTGGATAACCCACTTCGCTCGCCAGCATCTCTCTTAATTTATCTATTTCAATTCTATTATCTAAGCCATCCCGCTCTCCGCCGTCATTGGCGTGGGAACTGAACTCTTCAGCTTTTAGCCTTTCCGCTTTTCCCATTACTTTTCCAACCAAATCTTTTGCCTTAGCCATTAAGGATTCCTTAGGCCGCCATCTTAACAATTTATCAAACAGCTTTAGTGACGCTTCTCTGCCGTAGACAGCCGTTATTTCTGCTAATCCCGAAATAATATCGCTTTCGGCCGGGACATTTTCCATATTCAATAAATAATCAGCAGCTTCTATCCTTACGGCAATATTCTTATCAAATAAGAAGTTATTTAACATAGCCTCTAAGAGTTCTATTTTTACATTATGATTTAAATAAACCGCGTTTAATGTCTTGATTATCTGTAACCTGACTATATCATTAGAATCATTACAATACCTGCCTAAAAACAACAAACTTCTATCATCCAGAAATTCGCCCAACAGATGTATACCTTTTACTTTCATATGGGGATTGCTATCCGCCAATAAATCTTTTATTGCCGGCACTTCTTCCGGGGAAATAATATCTTTTGCAACATTATTCCACGGCATAAATATAGTCTTAAAGTTCACTCTCTTGAAAAATTTATCTAATTTTTCGTTTCTCTTCCGTAAATTCCTCTCTTTACTTCTTATTTCAATAAATTCATCTTCTATATCACTGAACAAAACTGTTTGCCCCCCTTTATCTTTTAAGCCCGAAAGATCGTATATCATTATTCCTTCTTTCAGTATAATTCCTGAAAGAAACGAATATAAATAAGCGATTCCGGCATCTACAGGGGAAGGATAAATGTACCCTTCTCCGGGATGATTATGCAGAAAGATATCAATAACCTTTCCGGAAAGAATTAAATCCTCTTCTTCCTTAAATAAGGAAACACCGTCTTCTTTGCCGCTTGCGATAATCCAAACTTTATTATTGGGGCTTATACTTAATGAAACGCGGAACAAGGAAACCTCAAAACTCAAAGCGCTTAACTTCTTGATATCCTGAACAGTAGGCGGCTGAGAAAGAGTATATGCAGAACGCTTCCAAGCCTGACGGCTGCCAAAAATTCCCAAACAGTCATCAAATTCCCTATTTTCTAAAACAAACAACCTCCTTAGTAATAAGCGTTCCCTCCTCTCCAGTTCACAAGAAAGCATTTCCCAATAATTTTCCTTTCCGCCGTCTTTTTCTTCCATCCTATGCATATTGTTTTTCTTAGATATTCTGTTTTTATTTCCGCCATCGCGAATTTCTTCTATTGTTCGATACGCTGAACCTTTGACCTTATAAAATCTTTTAATTTTTGGAGGATTTTCTGCCGCCATTTTCTTTAATTCCAATGAATGCGAAGTAAAATATTTCATTCTCTCTTTGATCTGCTCTTTTGTTAAAGAAGATTTTTCTTGTTCAAATTGCGAAAACTCTTCAAGAGCCTTTACAGCTTGCGGGATAATTGTATTCTCTTCTATATCTGAATATTTTATATCTTCTGGTTTTTCACCTTTAAATATCCAGTTTATTGAACTCGGGATAGAGGTTGGGGCGCCCATTATATATTTTGCCTGGGGAATAATATCTTGGATAGAATTAACAAGGTTTTTCTCCTGATCCTGCCCCTTACCGGTTTCACAAGAATAAAAAACTATGGTGCATCCGTATATAAAATTATTCTGAATCTCTCTTAATCTATAAACATTTTCTAAATTTAGTTCTAACTCTGTATGAAGATTATCCCACTCTCTTCCTATTTTGGCTAAAAACTCATTCCGTGCTACAGGTGTAAATCCATTTTTTGATTCTATTTGTTCTCCTTCTTTTATAAACTTATCCTTTAATTCTTCGCTAACTTCCGGTGTTAAGCCCAGATTGATGCTTTGCTGGTCTCCGTGGCCCATAACAACTAGCAAAGCAGCCGCTTGCTCCTTACTAGCGTCTTTGACGAATTCAATTAATTTAGTAATGGTATTAACCTCATCGAAAAATTTTATTTCATAATTATGAAATTGCAGAGTTTTGATTAAAATCTCCGTAGGAGTTGAATCATAAGTTAGTAGTGAACTATCCGCTTTCGAACGAATTATTATAGCTAATCTCTTCTGGAATTGCGCTCCGCCATCATTTCTGTCTTCCAATCCCGATACAGGCTTAGAAATAGATTGCAGTATCGCGCGCATTTCTTCCAGAGAAAGCATCGCATCAACTACTCCTGCTTCTTCTTTAAACTCAGCGAATTTATTTTCATTTATAGTTTTGTCCAATATAATATATTGGACAAAAAGGCTCCTCATCGTCTTTTTAAATTTTATCTCTTTTAATCTTCCGTTAGTTTCTTCTGTCCTAATTATCCCCACCAACAATCTAAAAAATACAGTCCAGTCAATAGGCCCAATTTTTTCTAAAGCCTCTATAAACCATTGTATTTGTGCCCGGGAAGTTATATGTTCTTCTGAAATTTCTAAATCATTCTTCGATTCCGCTCTCTCTTTATATCTTGAATCTTTCTGTATATATTCAATGGCATTATCCCAACCCATCTCTTTTAAGAAAGCGAAACCAGCAGAATACCCTAAAAATTCTTCTATGCTCAATTGAGCTAGACGAAACAAGCTTAATTTAAATAAGCTATGCATAAACTCATGAACTAAAGCAAAAAAGAAGTACTCTTTTCTGAATTCATTTTTATTAATAATTAATTCCTGCCCTACCATAAAACCCGCATTAGCCCCAGCATATCCTTTTATAAATTGTGCGCTAAGCAGAACATTAATTGCCAACCTTGTATATCGCTCTCTATCAAAAAGCGAGAATTTAATCTGCAGAATTGCCAAAACTGATAAAAAATACATACTTAATTTCTTATCTTGCGCTAAGCTATCTAAATGCTCAATATTTAAATTGTCTTGAAATAATTCTTCCTTAATTCTATTAAGTATTTTTTCTTTTTCTCCCCCAAAAATTTCTTCTATATCTAATAACAAACCATACTCTTCCCTTATTTCATCGGACAATTTTAATTCTTTGATAATAGATTTTGCGTCATCAATGCAGGAACCTAAATGTTCAATCGCAAATCTTAGATCATTATCCTTTGAAGTAAATCTAATTCTTACTATATCGGGCAGAAGATCTTCAATAACTTGCCCTGCGCACTGACTATCGTGCCAAACAAAGCTTGTCAGAGTTCGTATCGCCGCCCCTTTTACCGAATTATCTTCTTTTGAATTGAGAATAATCATTTTTAAAACAGGGATAGTTTCATCAAAAATCTCCGGGCTATTGCCAAGGTTAATGGCCGGCCCTAAAAATCCGATTACTTCTTTTTTTAAATTACTATCTTTGTAAGTAAGTATGATTTTCTTTATAAATTGCATTTCTACTTGATTACCCCGGGCGGCCGCTTTTATTGAACCTGCTATCACCCTAGTCCTAATCCACAAATTATTATTCTCGTCCCACATCCTGTACTTAAATTTCCAAAGGGTTATTTCCACTTTTATACTTATGATTACCTTATGTAAAAGTTTCTCTGTAATGCCGATGAAATTATCGATTCCTTTATGAACCGCCCCTCCATCAAGTTTTTCGCTTAACTCTAACACGCGACCTGCCACGGTAATTTCGGTTGCTTTGTTTGCACCAGGGCTATCTTTAGCTAAATCTTTATTTTGGGATAGTTTTATGGAATTGGAAAGAATGGGACTAAAAGGTAGAATAGAAACAGCTTTAACCTCCGGCGGGCTAGTTTCAAACAAAGAGAGGAAATCCAAAGATAGAGATAGAGCAGTTGGGGCAATAAATAGATATGCCCCGCCGTCGGCCTTAACGCCAGTAGAAGTTTTGATATTAACGCTAATTTCCGGAGGGTTTATTTTCTTGAACAATTGCAGTATTTCTTTATCAATATTATTTATCCTCGCTCCTAATCTCTCTATCTCCCCTGATAAAACAAGATATTCATAGCTCCTGTCTGTCTCCGAAAATTTAGCCTTGATTTCTTTATCCTTTAGGGCCAATTTTTCTTTTGCATATTTTTTTTCAGCTTCCAGCAGGATAATTCTATTAATAAAAAGATAATTATTCTCGCCGCTGCCGTTTTTTACAAAGAACTCAAATGTATCCGTCCCCAGAGAAACACCTTTTGGTTTCGCAATAAATTTATATGCTCCCCAGCCAATGCTGTGGTCAGCAATATCCATTAATTCCCATCCACCTTTATAATTATAATTTTGTTCAATATACCTATCGATTATCTCCCGCCAGCCAAGCTTCTCTATCCTCTTGCTAAATATACCAATTATTATCTTTTTTATATCCTGCGGCGCTTCATTTAAAATACTCCTGTATGCCCTTATTACTCCTAACCCAAGATGCGCCTTTATAACCGTTTCCTTCATAAATTTCTCTTCATTAAATATGGAATTAAGTAAATCCTGCGGGTTTATCGCAACATCCTTACCAATGTCTTTCTTCACCGCTTTTTTAAGAAAGAACAGCTTCTTTTTGTAGTATTTAACTATTTCGAACGCATTCTGAAGGTCACATTCCCTTATCAACCTATTCTTTGAATTCAAAGAAGCAGCGGTTAACTCCTCCAATAAAGCACACTCTTCAAAACTACCGGCATCAAAAGGTATAAGCCCCGGCATCGTATTGATTAAATCCATTGCCGCTTTTTTTGCATCAACATCATCGGAAATTACGCCTATCTTTAACGAAATCTGCTTTTTAGGATCGCCTTTAAGCAGGTGGGCTTTATAATTATTGAAGGCGGAGGCAACCTTTGCGTTGGGAAACATTTCCCTAACGCCGCAGGCAACGCTGGAAAATCCTATTTCCACCTTAAGCTCAGGGAAAAGTTCTTTCATCACATCTACGTTAATACAATCGGTTAGCGGCGCTATAACAAATACCTCATCCTGCCTTCTAATCAGGTTATTCCCCAGCGAAATAATAAGCACATTCGGCTTATCAAGTTTTTCTTTATAGGACTTAAGCGTACTAATAAGGGCTTGGACCGGAACCGCAGGAATAACTACTCCGCCCTGTTGCGAAGCAATTTCCACAGCCTTATCATTATGCATGCCCTCTATACCTACAATACCTATGCCTGCTTTTTCGAGGATACCACTTAACTCTTTAGCTTTAGCTATTGCCTCTTCCGGATTGCGCGAGCCAATGTAAATCTTATGCCTGCGGCTAAGCATAAAAATAAAATCCTCCGCGATATCTCCTGTGCCGCCTAAGAAATAAACATTCCCGCCATCCTTACCTATCTCTGAAACTTTAAGGTAACCCTCACGGATAAGCACAAAATACATCACCTGAGATTCTAACGCGTCTTTTATAGAATTAGATTTCATAAAGAATTCAATTTGAAACAAAAACCAGTTCGCAGCCTTTGGCGAACGCCCTAATTTTTTGATAATTTCTTTTATTTCTTCTTCGGAAATATTGTAATGGAAGTTGTTGTCTTTTGTACGGTAAGCAAGGGGATAGAAGAGAGCGAAGATATGCCTAATTACCGGCTGTCCCCTTATATTTCCTAATCCTTTTAAGTATTCTAGGTTAATATTATAAGCTAAACTCCCTACCTGTAAAAAGTAATCGGCCAACACTGGATTATGAGACTGTATAAACCTGGCGGTAAATTGATCCCAAGGCCTAAAAGTAAATACAATTTCAGATTTCTGTTTTATTAATTGCTTAAGTAACCACAAAGTTGCTTCTGGTCCTCTTAAACCAATTATCATTGGGATACAAATCTGTTTTGGATTGTTGGAGTCGCACTTATCAACAGAAAAACTACCTTCTTCTTTCAGAAATTCATAGTCATTTCCTTTGGCGTCGCCGCGATCTCCAATCTTCGCGATATCGCTGATTTCAACTTTAAGCAGCTTGGCCAAGTGAGACAGTGGGATTGATTTATCTACTCCAATCAAAGTTAACTCTACAGCAATACTTGAAGCTGTTACATTCAACCCTAAATTATGCTGCTCGACAAATTCTGTTAAAGCCTCCTGATATTTAGGTATAAATTTAATATCTTTGAAATCAGTAAGGTTAATCTTATATTCGGTAAATCTACTGGTGCATATCCCTCTTACATCCAAAGGATTAGGATATTTTTCTTCTTCAAAATAAGAGAGCCACTCTTCTTTGAAACAAACTACATTCGGATTCTTTTCTTGCGCATCCCACTCCCAATTAATAAACTTTGCGACTTGTTTGCGTATCTCATCGGGGAATCTAATTCCGTAATAGATTTCACCAGTGCCAACATTATATCCGGAAGCGCCTCCGGAATGATATACATGAATCCGCTCAAAGCTATCCGGAGTCAACCGCGGATGTTCTCTTAATTTGGAAACTAAACGGCCCTCTATATATTCCTGCCTGCCATGGGTAATAATCGCCAAATGCATTCCTAATTTCACAACAATATCTACCAAAGCCTCAATCATCTCCTTTGTCGGCTCTTTATCATCGTAAACCGTCCCATCACCATCCACAGCTACCACTTTATAATCCCGGCTAAGTGCTTCAGGCAATTTTGCTCTTAATATACTAAACTGCCCACCATCTTTAAAAACAGGAGTGATTGGGATTCTATTTTCCGTGCCGCCGTCTTTGGTTTTTTCTTCTCCGGAAGAAATAAGAATTTTTGCTTCGTTTGGAGCGTTTGGCTTTGTTGTTTTTATTGCTTGTTTAAGCCAGTAATATAGCTCTCGATAGGTCAATCCTGAAAGATGACGGGGGATATCTTGTGGCACTGAATCAAGTTTAAAAATCGAATGACGTTCTATAAGAAAGTTTATTAACTTCTCTCTCCCTTTTTCTTCAACAACAGCAGGAAGAAGCCCATCGGGTAAATCTGTTTCGATTTCTTTCCAATCAATCCTGGTAAAATCAGGGAGAGATTGTATTGAACCTATGCTTGGAGCTAAAATATGCCAGCTATAGCAATCCAAATCCAATTTTTGGGCAAAGGCTATAGTTTGTTGTATGTTTTCAATTGTTTCACCTGGTAAGCCTAATATAAAACTACCTTTAATTTTTATACCCGCATTTTTAGTTAACTTGACAGCTTCCTCTATCTGCTCTAAGGTAGTATACTTGTTAACTGCGTCTAACATTCCCTGGGTTCCGGATTCTATACCGGAGATAATACACACAAGGCCGGCTTTCCTTAATTTCGGTAAAAGATGTTTATTTCTTACTATCTCATTCACTCTTCCAAAAGCTACCCATCTTATAGGTAAACCTGTAGCGATAATTGCATCGGCTATTTCCTCAATTTTAGGATGGCTTGTAAAAGTAGAACTTGCCATTCTATAATGGAAGATTCCATACTCTTTAGCATTATGGATAATCTCTGCTATTATACTTTCAGGGCTCCTGTACCTATATTTTGGCATAATTATCGTTTCATCACAAAAACTACAATGATATGGACAACCCCTTGAATCTCCTAAGAGAGCTATTTTAGGAAGAGTCTGAAACTTAAAAACCTCCCAAGATGGGAATGGTAATAAATCAAGGTCTTCAATTAGTAATCTCCAGGGGTTAGAAAAATATTTATTACCTATTCTATAAGAAATCCCTTGAATATCATTTAAAGGCTGGTTGTCTCTTAATTTTTGAGCAACTTCCGCAATAGTCAGGTCACCTTCGCCCTTTACTATTATGTCTATGCTGTCTTCTGAATCTTTAAATATTCGATTCTGCCATTCAGGAATAGATTCTAAAAGAGTTACTTGCGGTCCTCCGACTATAACCGTTTTACCAAAAGATTTTACGAGTTTTGCTATTTTCAGCGCCCGCGGATATGTACCTGTTGTAATAGTTATGCCGACAACATCATAATTAGGTATTTCCTTTACCAATCTATCTAAAAATGATTGCTCAGCTCTTTTGAAATTTTTAAGCGTAGAGATATCCTCTTCAATATTAAAATCGGCTGCGCCTACTTTTCCAAATGGCTTCCATTGAGAAGCGATATATGCTAATCCAAGTCGTGGACCGTATAATTGTTCCTTACGATAATGCGGATCGACTAACAAAATACTTATCTCATTCTTTCCGCCGTCAAAAGTTCCATTTAGCCATAACGCGTTACCAACCTTAACATGTGCAGTTTGCGGTTTAGGAAATAAAAATAAAATAGCCCTGGGCAAGACAGTAAATGCCTGCAACAACCAACCGGCCAC
Source organism: Candidatus Omnitrophota bacterium (assembly GCA_023247825.1). Lineage (GTDB taxonomy): Bacteria > Omnitrophota > Gorgyraeia > Gygaellales > Profunditerraquicolaceae > UBA6249. The sequence goes on along the minus strand of JAHFFR010000012.1, from coordinate 10,748 downwards.
GGTAATTTCGGTTGTTTCGTTTAAGCCAGGGCTATTGTTAATTAAATTTTTATTTTGGGATAGTTTTATGGAATTGAAGAGAATAATACTGGAAGATACAACAGAAGCGAAAATAAGAATAGCGGCTTTAACCTCCGGTGGGCTAGTTTCAAATAAAGAAAGGAAATTCAGATTATACCGGAGAGATAAAGCGGCTGGAGTAATAAATAGATATGCCCCGCCGTCATTTAAAAGATTACCGCCGTCAGTTTTTTCCCCGGCATCGTGCCTCATAGCACCTTCAATATTGATAATCTCTTTCCTGCTAGGCTCGGATTTTTCCTGTCCATAAAAATCAGATAGTAAGCCATCCAATCTTTTAAGCTTCTCAATCAATTTAGGAGTAGGCGTAGCCAAAATACATCGATCAATAATATATTTATTATCAATTAAAGCCCCCATAACCCCAGGAATCGTTTTTTCTGATATCCCTGTAAGCTTCATAATATCTTTTACCCAAAAAAATTTAAAATTCTGGATATTTCTTTCGCGCGCCAACCTAAGCAGTTCTAAAATTATTTTCACTCTTCCCTTTTTTATGATTAGATCATCGAACACGTACCTAATTATCATCTCATCCATAAGCGCGTTGAATTCCTTTTGAATTGGGGTAATATCCTCGCTTTTCTTGAGTTCTTTAAAAATCGCAGAAATTGACAAAAAATTATCTTTAGCCGACCTGAACAATTTACTTCTCGCTCTTGCCTTCCCTTTCACTACGGCAAAAATTTGAGGTTTCACCAAAGCGCAGTCTCCCAAAACATCTTGTATCCGGGCGCGAGAGGGAGAAGTCAGCCTTTTTATTTTCTTTTTTCCTCCGTCCAAAGAAACAATCCCAGATTCCGGCGATACAGCTAACTTGGCGAAGTATACATAGTTATTTTTCCAGTTTTCTCCTGCCCAGATAGGTAAATTATCGACTATCCATTTAAAATTTGGTTCTTTTTCCAGGCCATTTAAGACGCTTAAAACTCTCTCCCCGATGTTTATTGTAAAAATATGAGAACTTAATTTTTGCTGGTAAACTTCTTGATAAAACTCAACGGCTTTTTCATAGGCAGTTTTTGGTTCAAAACAGAGATAAATCAGGGCCCTATCCAGTAGCTGCAATACTTCTGCCATCTCTACCTGCGTATTTGGTTTCACCTCAAAACCGGCCATTTCCTTATTTACAGGATACTCTCTGCGCTCTATCAATAAAGCTGCGACGGCTCCAATATCAACTTCCATCTTTTTTAATAAATCCCGCAGTTCAGGATCACTCTTTAATTGCTTAGGTGTAATTTTTAGGGAACCGCGCAGCGCAGCAGCTGTTGCTAATTCAACTAAGTTTCTATATGAATACCATATCTCAGTGCCTAACAAATAAGTTAAATAAGCCAATATAAGGCCATATTCATTTCCTTTTTTGGCAACGAGGAATTTTTCTAATTCCGTCCAACGGTTAAACTTAAATTTTTCCCCTAATGCCTTCTTGTAAAGGGCTGCTTCTTCTTCATCATAAGCTTGCTCATCATCATTCACTGCAGTATTTTGTATCGGCTCAACTGGGTTATCAAATAGATCTTTAGCCAAAATATCATGCATAGCAAGAAGTTCTATAATTTTCCCTCGCCCCTGCTCAGTTGTATAACCATCGATAACAGGAATACCTTCGGCTTTAAGCTTTTCATTTAGCTTAATACCGGTAACGCCCAATAAAAGAGCTAATTTCTCCATCGGAATAAAGAATTCCTCTTTAATCGTTTCTATGGTATTCTTTCTGAATTTTCCAAATGTAAGCTTTGCTTTTCCTTCATTTGTTTCCTCAAGAGGCACAAGCACAAAAGCCGGTAAACTTATCGTGCCGCGCCTAAAAGCAGCTACAAAGCGATGATGCCCATGACTAATATAATAGTCATTTCCTATCTTAACTAAAATTAAAGGAGACGCTATCTTTCCTTTTATTGCAGATAATCTATCACTAAATACTTTAAACTGGGTAGGTATCATTCTCTTTATCTCTATATACTGAACGTTCTCTTCTCCACCCTCAACCTTCCATTCAAATCCTGTTGTCTTACGCAAAAATTGTAAACGCCCCTCTACCGTAACTTCTTTCTCTCCCCCATCCTTTAATGCTCCGAGGAGTTTATTTAATTTTATAACTTTGTTTATATCTCCATATTCATTTTTGATAAACACATCAATCGCATCTTGTGTAAATCCAATATTTCCTGCCTTTATAAGTTCTAATACATAATATAGAACCCGGATATCTCCTATATAATCGATAGTCTCCATATCATGCCTTCCTAAAGCATCATTTAAAGCAAAAAGAACCTTATATTGCAGGTGCGCGATAGGATCAGTGAGCATCTTTTTAAAAATAAACTCATTCTTATTTCTTCTCCGTAAAAGTTCATCAATAATTATTAATTTCTCTTTGGGCCTCATCTTGACAAAATGCAGAGTTTTTTCCTGCAAAGAATTACCATTCCTTAAATGAACACCTGCTCCTTTTATGCGCTCAAGCGAAACTAAAAGCTTAGCAAATAGCTTCTTTCCTCCTCCGATAGATTCGATGCCTGCTTTTAAAGATGCGTGGATAATTACGGTTGGCTGGCTAAAAGTAGAAATCCACATTTCTTTAGTTTTAATTGCTTCAAGAGTAATATCGGTATGTCGATTATATTTGCGGTTAATATTATTTATACTCCCCAGCCACGCACATAAATCAGCAAAATTTTTCTCTTTTTCTTTTCTATACTTATATCCTGCGCGTGTAAATAAAAGTATACTACGCTGTGGCTGGCTATAGCAGTGATGAATTGCCTGGCGATGAATGCGCCGCTTATGAATACGGCTGTAGCGCTCGCGCCAAGGGATATGCCGAGAAACGCCTGCTCTGCCGCCGTCATGTGTATTTCCTGCCTTAATCTTAGACGGAATTTCTACTGAATATCTAAACTGTTGAGGGATAAAAGCGAGATAAGGCAGCCGCTTTATACTTACTGCCTTTCTCCAATTCTCAACTGCCTTGTCATAATTTTCATCCATAAAGTAGCTACCGCCGAGTTCGTAATAGACTTCGGCGTTTTCCGGATTGATATCAAGATATGCTTCATAGATTTCGATTGCTTTATCATAGCGGCCTGACCTGGCAAAATGCCGGCCTAAGTAATAGTATAAACGCGAAGAGCCCAACCCCTTAAGGATTAGCTCGCATCTTTTTATCGAAACTTCAATGTATAATGGTGAAGAAAGAAAAGAACTTTTATTTAACGGAGCTAATAATTCTTTGGTTAAATTTTTAGCTACCTTATGATTTGCCGCGGCTTCTATTTTTGCAAGCAGAATGATCTCTTCAGGGGGGATTTTTTCAAGATAGGCGCTTTCGATGTAAAGGGTATTTTCGAAAATATAGGCGCCAAAATAGACTTTTCCATACGTCTCAATGATTTCGTAAGTTTCTATTCTTAAAGGCGGCCCGGTAATTCGGCCCTCCTTAGCCAATATCTCTAAGAGAAAATCGGCAATCGTATTGACGTGCTCTAAAGTTAACCTTATTTCATCGCTGGCAGAAAAAACCGTTCTTTTGTTTTGCGCTTCCAGTATCATTCTAAATATTTGTTCTTCTGTATATTGCCCGGCGCAGCCTACTTTTTTCGATGCAGCGCCGCCATCAGTTTTTCTCCCGGCATCATGCTTCATTGCAGTTTCAATATCGATAATCTCTTCCTTGCTGGGCTGGGATTTTTCCTTTACCCCAACATTTTCATCTTTACCCTTTAAATCCTGCGCGGCTGGATGACCCGCCTGCCAAGGAAACCCGGTTTGATAATTTAAGCCCCGTAAATTTTTAGCTATCGCATTCTCTATTGCGCCGCCGTCTTTTGAACCATAATTTTCATTCTGGTTTTTAGACGAATCTACTTTCTCACTGGTAATGGGTTCGGATTTCTTATGCGCTTTCAACTCTTCACGTACTTTATCTATTTTCTTTTTATAAATAGATAAATCTTTATCCGTAAGCCTAATACCGCTCAAAAACCTTAATCCGCTTTTAGCCAATAGTTCTTCTCTACTTTTATCTATATGGCTTACTTCAATTCTATAATATTCATAGCCAATAATAGTCTCGTCTATGTCATAGATTAAATTACAGATATAAGACTGATAAAGCCATCCGAGTTCCATTATTAAACTAGTAATTGTAAATATTGTTCTGTATTCGTATTCATTTGGATTCTGTAAAAATTTACCTATTTCTCCTTCCAATTCTCCTAGTAAACCATTTATTTCAAATAATTGCTTAAATCCTTCTTTATCTTTCTCAAGGCAGCCAAACGGAATTACAACATAAACTTCTTTTAACAATGGAAGTTCTTTGTTTACCCTATCCGTTACTTCGCTGTAATTCTTAGATATAAGGAAATCGCAATCTATTTGAATTGCAAATATGGCATTCCCAAAACCCGCCTTAAAGTATCGCGCTAACTCTTTTGCTAAATCTACCTTGTGTTTTACATTTTCTTCTTTATATTTATGTTTCCTAAGTTTTCTCTGCGCTATCCCCGCAGCTCGAATAAAATAAGAAAAATCTTTTGTGCGATATCTTTCGCCGGTAATATACTTAGGCGTACTCGCATACAATAATTTTTTACGTTTAGAAATAAATTTTGCTTTAATTTTATAATCTTTATAGCTAGAAGTATTCCTTATCTCAGAAACTAGATCTTGAAGATATTTATCATACAGCTTTCCAATTTCTATTATAAGATTACAAGCAAGGTAGATTGTTTCATAATTATGTTCATTAGGATTTTGCCAGAATTCTTCAAGTTCCTTTCTTAATTTTGGCAGCATTGCCCGCGTAATAAATAAAGGTACGAGTTCTCTTGAGGATTCATCCAATTCGCTAAAAGGAATCCTCTTATAAGCATTTTCTATCTGAGACAATAATCCTTCTATATGCTTCCTATATTTATTTCTTCCATCTTCATATAAAAGATAGTTTTGTGCGCTTGCGGAAATACCGACTATGATTTGAGCAAACCCCGACCATCTATATTTAGCCATCTTTTCAGCTAAGCGTATTTTTGCCTCAATGTTTTCTTCATCCTTACCGCCGTCTCTTTCAGTATTCTTTGGAAATAATGCGCCGTTCCTCGCCATATCAAAAAGTGTTCTTGTTATATTCCGATAGAAAATTTCAATAGGCTTTACATTTTTAGCCGTGCGCATTTCTTCCCCTGTACTCGCTGGTATAGATTCAAGCATTGCGTCAAATTTATCGTTTGCCTTAATCAATATCCATTTACCTTTCGATGCCTTAGAAAGTCTCTCCAGCTCGGTAAGTATTTTGGATTTAGCTGTGCCGCCATCACCCTGAGTTACCTGATTAACACCTGCAGGAGAATTTAATAATCTAACGATACTTTCAAGCACACTATTTTTTATTCTTAGTCTTCTATGCGATATATGTCCTACCAATTCTTTCTCTTCAAGTTGCTTATTTATTTTTACTATCTTCGCTAACCCATATCCTGTTTTCGCTCGCACATCCTGAGACAAATATATGCCTCGGAAATAACAGAATAAAACATCTATCTCTTGCTGGGATAAAGATCCATTTAATCTTCTGGCAGCCGAACCAAATCGCTCAGGATTAATATCCTGCATTTTTACTCCTAGGTTTACGGCTCCGTTATTGGCCTCCTGTTTCAGTGAGGACATTGTCGGCGATGCCCCTTTAACGCTGAAGACATATTTCTTATTCTTGTCGTTATCTTCCACTATTACCACCCAATTCTTCTGCCAATTCTCCTGTTCTATAACCCTTACGGAATAATTGCAACCCTGGAAAAATTTATAGGCAAGCCATGCCCCTATCTTCGGTATACTTATAAGCGGTAAAGAACCATAACCCGGATAATACCCGGCAAGAAAAACACCGATAATTTGTGTTTCCTCTTCTAAGGATATATCTTTGGGCTTCAGTACATCGCATAGCCATTTTATATTTTCGAGCAGATAATTAATTCTTGCGCTATCTATTCCAAATATTTCTGCGGGATTTTCTATATCACCGATTTCCTTGCCTTGGATTTCCTTAGAAACCGGCAAAAGCACATAATTGTTTATTCTCTTGGATATAGCCCTCAGGCGCAATTTAAAACGGCGGTTCTTTTTATTTGTCCCGGGAGTCAAGCTAATTATCTCCCTTGATATGTCGTCAAACTTATCGCTTACTGAGCTAAATATACCCTTATTAATAATCAAGTTGATTGCCTCGCGGCAAATCTCTTCTATCTCGTTTTGAGATTTTTCGGATTGTAATCCTTTACCTATCCTGCCAGCATTGTATCCGGATTGCGCAAATCCTTCTTGCCCTATCCACGGCCATATTTCTTTCACGCGTTCTTTATCTATCATAATTATGCTTTCTCCATCCAATTGCATGATATTTTCGTATTGCAATATAGCCATATAGGTCAGGATATAATCGGAATTAATATGCCGTTCTTTTGCTTCATTTACAATCTCGCTTAAGCCGATTCTTTCTCCCTGCCGGACTCTGTCGGCAAGTTGATAGAATATACCCAAAAATTGAGTAGCTGGCTCAGTTCCTTCAGTAAATCGCCTTACAGCGCTTACTATTATATTTGTTTTGAATATTTCTGTACTGGAGATAAACCCTTGCATAATCCAACGATGTTCCATTTCACTCCATACTTTATAAAAATCTTCCCTGCCTATTCTATTGTTTATTTCGCTTAATATTTCGGGGCCTAGCCAACGACTGCCGCGATTGGAATAATCTGCTTTTATCTTTTCCCATACCTTTAGCGAAAAAATCTTTGAATGTAAATGTATCAGATCCGCCTCGGCAAAAGCGTACAACGCCCTTAGGCTCCAATAGTAACGATTATTGTAGAAATAAACTATGCCCCTTTCCTCTAATTCACTAAGTGTTTCTTTTAAGTTTTCCCCGCTGAATCGCACTAATAACTCGTCATAGCTGAAAGACCTGGACTTGCCCGCATACGCCAAAAGCATACATATAAATTCATTGTATTTCGAGCCTAGTGGTTCCTCTGTTTTTTTGCTGTTAAATCCGGATATTATCCCTAAAGCAATTTTCTCCTTTTTAAACTCCGGCTTCTCCTGATGAGAAGTGCCGCCGTCTTTATTACCGGTTTTTAACTTTTTCATAGCTTTTTTCTTTAACGGAGGAATTCTTTCTTCAAAAAACACGGCTATTGTCTTTTTCCGCAATTCCGGAAATAAAAAGTGCGCGGCTAAAATACCAGCAGCAAAGATGAAAAACAATAAATTACCAAAAGTATAGAAATATCCATTTTTATATAACTCCTGGTATACAAATAATATTATAATAGTATCAAATACATCAGCTACTCGCTGGTTCTTAATAGCTTTTATCGCGGCGCTTATAATCCTAGTACCCCCGTCATTTTTGGCCTGCGCGCTACCTGGCGTGCGTTTCCTGGGTTTTTTAACCAGGCCTTTTTGGCTTGCATAACACGTAAGGCTATTAACTGTAGTTTCTATACGGTATTTTTCTTTTAAGATACTTACTGCTGTTTCATACTTCCATCCTACTTCTTTTAAAATTTTACCCAGATCTTCTAATTTAATATCTTTCAGGGTAAGTATTCGCAATTCCTTCAATTCATCTTCTAACCCTGGATTCTCGGCAAATATCTTTTTTAATCGATATCGAATAGCAGGCGCGCTATACCAGATACCTGACTTTTCAAGAAGCCTGCTTGCTTCTTCATAATTCATTCTTGCCTTCCTGACCGCATCAATAACCTGTTCGTCGCTTACCTTGCTCCGCCTTAGCTTACTTTGAATAGCAGGGCATGAAATTATCCTTTTAGGTAATTTTAGCTCGTCAATCTTAGCATCGGTAATTTCTCCGCCATTTCTGATAATGTGAACCAACGTTCCGCCTTTAGCAGTCACGGCATACCTTTTTCCGACTTTCTCCACTAATCCAAACTCTTCAAGTTTTGATAAAGAATTGTTCTGGTCATTGACATTGACTCCGAACATTCCTTCGATATCTTCCCCTTTGATATTTTTATTTTCAATTTTAAAATAATAACCTATCAGAGTAGCAAATACTTTTTCGGAAAACTTAATTCGCCTTGCGATAATCCTGATACCCTGCTTAAAAATTTCACATTCCTGCTCATTCGTACCGCCGTCTGCCCTTAGCTCCTTTATCATTAATCTATGCTCTTTGTCCCAAGCGAAACTCTGCTTTAACCAAAAATTTTCAACATCCCTCATCGTATAATGGGTAAAATTATCACATCTTACCTCAACTCTTATTATTTTATATCCCAATCTACGATAGTACTCTTCTAATTTTCGATAAAAAATAGTGCCCAAACCTTCACCCATAACCATAGGAAGAAAATGTGTAATAGTAATTTCATTATTCCAAAAATTATCCCTTGCCCTACCATAAATAGTTCCTTCTAATTTATGTCTTAGGTAAAACCAACCATCCGCAGTTATTAATTCGTAATCAATGGGATTGTTCCATTTCTTCGCTAGACCTAAATTTATCGCAGTTATGAGCCCGCCGTCTTTTTTCCTATCATCAGGTTTTGAATCAACGCCCTTATCTTGAGGATTCCACTCTTTAGGCGCGCAAGTCAGGCAATTAACCATATAATTATAAGTAAGCATTAACGCCAATAATAAAAGTGCTGCTGCCAAAGACAGCGAATCCCAAACCGTAAGGTATTTTGTAACCTTCGCGCCTACTAACCAATTTAAAGCGGTAGTAAAAAACACAGTGCCTGCCATACAAAAACCCCACGTATTCACTGTTACCATCCAAAATTCTTTTTTAGATAGCAAACTCATTTCTTTATTCATATCCACTTTCTCACCACCGTCGCGTTTGGGCATAGGATTATTTATCCAATTTGTAATACCATCATGCCCTACCATAAAAAGCCCCGGATTATGTTTATAATAAATCACCTCTACTTCTTCTTGATCCATCCCAAAATTATCCCTCATAATCTCGATAATTTCCGCAAGTTCGAGGCTATTCCTACCTCCTGACATACAGTAGCTTAAAATTTTTAACACAAGTATACGATGCGCTTTTTTAACATCAACGAATGCAATAATATTCCAGGTTTCATATTTCTTTATGAAATTGTTAAGCCCTTCTACTTCGGGTCCAGGAAATTCAAATCTTAGGGATGTAGTGGGAACGTTGCCTTTTTCTACCTTTACCCGAATGCGCCCTAATATTTCCCTTACAAAAGAATCTGCTATCAAATATCTTTCTTCCTCATCCTTGAGCACCTTTTCCTTTAGAATACCGCCTATTTTATCTGCTTCGGCATTTAGCGCTTCTATGTCATCCATCTTTGCTTTCAAATAATTTAAATAGGCGTATCCATTTTTTGAAGGGGCATTTTCTCTGATAATCTTCTGGCTGATCCCTAATCCATGAAATTTCCTCTCAATTCTCCATATTTCAAATTGCATTTTTATCCGCCGCATCAAATCTTGGAAGAATTCTTCTACCGGCTCCTGTCGTAATCTTTTAAATAAAAACTTTGCCGCTAAGTACCCTGCAATTAAAGGACTTAAAACTAATATTCCGTTAAAAAGGGAAAGATAATCCTTTAAATATATAGCTGTTATAAATATAAATCCGCCTGCTACTAGATCAAATGCCTTGCCTATCGTAAATACGTGCTCATCCCTGCCGCCGTCTACCTTTATACTCTCTTCTGTAATTATTAAGTTATCAGAATTTAGATTTATATACCCAACTAACCTTTCTATATTTTCTTTATATTTATCTGCCAATTCCTGAGCAGGCAATTGCGCGGAGCGCCAATTATTATATATTAATTCATTTTCTAAGTCAGCTTGCTCCATAAGATATGAAGTTACAATTTGTTTGACTATTTTTACTATTATTCCATTCTTGCAAATCGCATATATACGGCCGATTGTAATTCTATTTTTAGATTTATCGTAAGCCATGAATCGCGGATGATGATTATTGAATACCCGCCAATATACTAAATCCGCAGATTCCACTACCTCTATACTTTCTTTGACATAATATATTGGGTCTATATAATGCTTTTTATGGCTTTCTAAGTTTTCTAATGTCCAGGTCCAATAGCCCTGATTCCTTAGGCCATAAAATACCAAAGACAAAATTTTTTCATCGATTTGCTGTTTAACTTTTTGACCATAAACTATCTGACCGCCGTCGCTTTTTTCTTTCAGAGAAAGCCCTTTCTTTTCTACGGAAAAAATATATCTGTTGTATTCTTCGATAATCTGTTTTGCTATAGAGCACACAGTTTCATTCCAAGCGCTTTCAATCTGGATAAGCGTTCCTTGCCTGACTAATTCCTCAACATCAAATTCACTTTCATGTATATATACCGTCTGGCTGCTTTTCTTTAAGCTGATAATTATACTCCTGTGTTCCCGGATATCATAAACAAGATAATAAACAGCCAAATCTGCCGGATTTGAACTGTAATTCTTATAAATATAGACATTGCATTTATGACTATATATGGCTTCTTTTAAATTCCTGATTAAAATATTCTTATCGCTTCCCGATCTGCCTTCCAACTCGTTATCTAACCGCCACTCTAAAGCATTCTTTTTAGTATTATTGAAATTTTCGCTAAACAAATCCA
>JAHFFR010000056.1 GCA_023247825.1 Candidatus Omnitrophota bacterium | reverse complement strand
GTCCCTTCCGGGGCATCTACAGGAGATAATGAAGCCTTGGAATTAAGAGATAACGATAAAGCCCGCTATTTAGGCAAAGGGGTATTAAAAGCAGTCAACAATGTCAATACCGTAATAAATAATGCAGTCAAAGGCCAAACAGCGGATTTTACCAAGATCGATAAGCTTTTGATTAAGCTCGACGGTACTGAATTTAAATCCAAGCTTGGGGCAAATGCTATTCTGGGGGTTTCTATGGCAGTGGCTAAAGCAGCCGCACTTTCTGCCAAGCAGCCGCTTTATAGATTTTTAGGCGGGGATAAAGCGAAAATTTTACCTATTCCGTTAATGAATATTCTAAACGGCGGCATGCATGCGGATAACAACCTGGATATCCAGGAATTTATGATTATGCCGCAGGGCGCGCCAACTTTTTCGCAAGCCCTGCGTATGGCAACCGAGGTTTTCCATAACTTAAAAGCAATCCTTAAATCTAAAAAACTCTCAACGAGCGTCGGAGATGAGGGCGGTTTTGCGCCTAGCCTTAACTCTAACGAAGAGGCATTAAGCCTGATTATCGAGGCGATAAAAAAAGCAGGGTATGTTCCGGGCCGCGATATTTCACTGGCATTAGATTGCGCCGCAACCTCTTTCTCTAAAGACGGCAAATATACTTTTGACGGCTCGCAAAAAACTTCCGCGGATTTAATCGCTATTTATGAAAACTGGCTTTTAAAATATCCTATTTTGTCAATTGAAGACGGGCTTTCCGAGCACGATTGGGCCGGCTGGCAGGAGATGACTAAAAAAACCGGAGATAAAGTACAACTGGTAGGGGATGATATTTTTGTTACTAACCCCAAGATATTTAAAAAAGGGATTGCAGAAAAAATAGGCAATGCTATACTGATAAAGGTCAACCAGATAGGTTCGCTTTCTGAGACGCTTGAGGCTATTTCTATTGCCAAAAAAAATAAATATAACGCGATAATTTCGCACCGTTCCGGTGAGACCGAAGATACGACTATCGCGCATTTAGCGGTGGCAACCGGAGTGGGCCAGATTAAAACCGGTTCTTTGTCCCGCACCGACAGGATCTGTAAATATAACGAGCTTTTAAGGATCGAAGAGGAATTGGGTAAAAAGGCTGTTTATGCGGGGAAAACTTGCAAGCCAAAAGGCAGTGGTTTGGCTTCCTATTAGCCAAGGCCAGAAGAGATAAATGCTCTCCACGTTAAGAAAAGCATTCTGGCTTTTTGGATTTGCGGTTTTGCTTTTGGTTTTATTCCTGCCGGGTTACACCAAGCTGCAGGAATCCCGCGCCAAAAATCGCCAGCTCGAAGAGAAGTTCCGCAAGATAGCTATTGAAAACTATCTTTTGCAGGAAGAGCTTAAGCGGGTTAATAATGATCCGGTTTATCAGGAGAAGCTCGCCCGGGATAAAATGGGCGTGGTGAGGAAAGGCGAGATTCCGATTAAGATTTTCTCCGAAAAGAAACGATAAATAAATTTCGTGTTTTATAGTCATCAGTAGTATAATATAATTGTTCTTTAAAAAGTTTCGCGGGGTGGAGCAGCCTGGTAGCTCGCAAGGCTCATAACCTTGAGGTCGTCCGTTCAAATCGGGCCCCCGCAATTAAATGCATAAAAACCCGCTAGGGTAACTTAGCGGGTTTTTTGTTGGTCTGTAGATAAATAAGTGTTATAATAAAAAACAGGAGGCGGGAATTGCCTTTTATGTTTAAAGACAGGAAAGATGCCGGAAAGAAACTGGCAGGGGCTTTAAAAAAATATAAAGATAAAGGGGCCCTTGTCCTTGCCATACCCAGGGGAGGCATTGAAGTTGGGTATGAGGTAGCCAAATACCTTAATGCCGAATTTTCAATTATAGTATCCAGAAAATTGCCTTTTCCCGGTAATCCTGAATTTGGGTTTGGCGCAATCAGCGAAGATGGGAGCGTTTTTATCATCGATGAATATGAGAAACAGCTGCCCCGCGGATTAGTTGAAGATATAATCCGGGAACAAAAATTAGAGATTAACAGGCGGATATCAATTTTACGCAAGGGCAAACCCCTGCCGCAGATTGAAGCCAGGACTGTTATACTTGTTGATGATGGCATAGCCATGGGCGGGACCATGCGCGCATCAATAAGCCTGTGCAAAAACAAAAAGGCCAAAAAGATCATAGTCGCATCCCCTGTTTCCGGAACAAGAATGGAGGAGGAGTTAGCTTCATCTGTTGACGAAGTAGTGATTTTAGAGAAGCCGGTTTTTTTCAGTGCAGTAGCCCAGGCATATGAAAATTGGCATGATGTATCCGATGCAGAGGCCGTATCCATCTTACAAAAATGGGAGGCATCTTTATAAATATGAGCCCGAAAAGAACCTTAAAAACAAGAATAGGCGAGATGTTAATTGAGCGTAATTTAATATCTCAGAAACAGCTGGATAGGGCTTTAGAAGAACAGAAAGAGAAAGGCGGCTACATCAGCCAGCATCTTATATCTTTAGGTTTTGTCAGCGAGATAAATATAGCAGAGTGCCTTGCAAGCCAATACGGTTTTGCCTACCTGCCGTTAGACAGATACGAAATACACCCTCAAACATTAAAGATCATACCGTTTAAGTTAATTAATATTTATTCGCTCCTGCCGATAGAAAGGTCAGGGAATTCGCTAGAGGTAGCTATGGCGAATCCTTTAAATGAAGGTGTTATAAATATGCTCAAGCAGGTTACTGGTTGCGAGATTGAAGTTTTCATCAGCACATACAGCGAAATAAGGAAGGCGATAGATAATTACTTTCCCGAAGAGATGCAATATGCTAATCAAGGCGAACTTGATGCCGGAGGCTTGGTTAAAGGGGAACTGCTTAAGTCGTTTATCCAGGTTAAAGGTTACGGCGACGGCAGAGAAAAGAGGAAATATAAGAGAAAAGATGTAGATTTGGATATGATTTATTCTTTGCAGGATAAAAGCTATAAGGCCAGAATAAAAAACATCAGTTACGGGGGCCTCATGTTTGTTGCCGAATTGTTTATACCGGTAGAAAACTATATACACGAATATCATATGTAAAATTTTATCACAGGATGCGAGCATTAATGCCGTAGTTCAGGTCATCAGGGTAGAAAAAACAGGAGAATCGCGGTATAACATCGCCGGTTTCTTTAATTTCATTACCGATGATGACAGGATGAAGCTTACGCTGTTACTAAAATAAATAAGCGCATTAGGAGAAGTTATTTTACGATAGGGAAGTTTCAAGGCTGCGATGAAAACCTTTTTTATTAATAACCTAGACATGGTATTTTTTATTTATGGGCTGGCTTTCTTCATAATGGGCTTGGTTATATTATTACAGCCTAAAAAAGAAAGTTTATTCAAACTGGCAAATATTCTTTGGCTTCTGGCAGTTTTTTGCCTTATCCATGGAGTAAACGAGTTTTTGGATATGTGGGTCATAATAAAGGGCAGGGGGCTGATTGTCGATCAATGGCGTATTTGGTTTCTGGCAGTTTCATATTTTTTCCTTTTTGAATTCGGCAGGCGATTGTTCCGCATGGTAACATCTACGGCTGGACCATATTACAGGAAGCTATCCAGGTTTTTCCCATTCGAGCTGTCGCTTTTTATGGGGACTATCGTTACCGTATGGATTATTTTATATCGCAATGACTGGCCGGCAGCGTGTACTATCGCAAGGTATTTTTTAGGCCTTCCCGGAGGCATCTTGACAGGGAGCGGTTTTATTTTATATTACAGTTTTAATCGTAAGATATTGGATGGTATCAGGATGAAGCGTTATTTTTTTGGGGCAGCCCTGTCGTTTTTTGTTTACGGATTCTTGGGAGGATTGATTGTCCCGAAAGGAGATTTATTTTTCTCTAATTGGCTCAACACCGATTCTTTTTTCTTATTGTTAAGAGTTCCCGTGCAGGTTTTTCGCGCACTTTGCGCGTTGGTTGCTACCTGGTCTGTTTGCGGTATCTTAAGGATTTTTAATTGGGAAGCCAGAGAAAGGATGCAGATAGAGAGTATCGAGCGTGCAAAGACGGAGGCAATAAGTGATGGGTTACGCGGTATTGTGAGCATTGTCGATAAACTTATTGTTTGCCCCGATTTGGATACGGTTTTTAAGATGTCCGTTGAATTCTGCAGGGAGAAATTAGGCATAGAAAGGTGCGCGATTTTTCTAAGAGAGAACGGGTATATGTCCGGCACATATGGCACAGATAGAAATGGGCGCACTGTCGATGAACATGCGCAGCGCTTCCCTAGGGACGAAGCTTGGGATAATCGCTGCAAAATGGTTAAAGAGGGGCAGCGGAAATGGTTTGTAGTTGATGAACCGTATCTTGAGTGGGATGGCAGAAAGACTGTCAAAATAGGGGAGGGCTGGATAGCAGTTACTCCTATACAATCTGCCGAGGAAGTAGTCGGTGTTTTTGTCAATGATACGGCAATCAGCAAAGCAGAGTTGCATCTTATTAATCAGGATATGTTGGCAGTTTTTTCTTCGCTGTTAGGCGATATCACTGAGCGCAAGAGGGTGGAAGAGTTAATAAAAAGCCATGCCACCGCGATAGAAATTGTTAATAAAGAACTTCATAGTGAAATTGCCAATCGAATGAGGTTAGAAGCGGAATTGCGTACCCTGTCCCTTACCGACTCTTTAACCGGGCTTTATAACCACAGAGGGTTTTTGGCTTTGGGCCAGCAGCAGATGAAGTCTGCTAAACGCAATAAACAGGATGTCGTTATGGTTTTTGCCGACCTGGACAATTTGAAATGGATTAACGATACCTTTGGGCATCAAGAGGGCGATTTTGCGTTGGAAGAAGCAGCGGATATCTTCAAGGGCAGTTTTCGCGAATCTGATATTATGGCTCGTATTGGCGGAGATGAATTCGTAGTCCTGGCTTTGCAGGCAGAAAAAGAATTTGCCAATAATCTTATTGCTAAACTGCAAAAGAAGCTGAGCGACCATAATGCCAAGGTTAATCGCCGTTACCCATTGTCCTTAAGTATCGGAGTGGCAGTTTGCGATGCCGAGAGCCCGGGCACTATTGATGAGTTGCTTTCTAAGGCAGATAGATTGATGTATGAGCAGAAACAGTCCAAGAGAAGGCCTTGACCCTATGAAAAATAATTTATATAAATTCGCAGATAATTCAGGCAGTTTTAAATCTCTCCTTGCGGATAAGATAAAGACCCTGTATTTACCGCTCTGTAATGAATTGTTAATGTCCTCAATTTCTCCTGATTTGCACGGAGATATAAAAAGCAGCCAGAACAGTTTTTTACTCGAGCCGGTTTCCCGGATTAATCTTTCTCTTTCCAGGGCTTCAAGAAACTTTTGGGCTTATCTGGATAAAGACAGGATCTGGTCTGCCTCAGGGGTTTCTAAAGACTTAAAGCAGGCCCGGCAGGATAAATTCTCGCTTGAGGCCGGACCGCTTTGGCAGCGTATCAGTCGCAAAAATGAAAAAATAGGCCTAGAATCCGAGATTTTATCTTTTATACCTGCAGGCAATGATGCATTAGAGATTATGCAGGTTACCCTTACCAACACAGGCAAGAAAAAGATAAGTTTTATTCCATATGCCGCAATACCATTATACGCCCGCAGCGCGGATAATTTACGCGATCACCGCCATGTAACTTCACTTTTAACCAGGATTAAAAAAGAAAAGTATGGCCTCAAGGTTAAACCGACCTTGCTTTTTGATGAAGCCGGGCACCATCCAAATAATACGGTTTATTTTGTAGCCGGATGCGATAACTTGGCGCGCCCTGCGCAATATATTTATCCGACGCAGGAAAGTTTCTGCGGAGACAGCGGTGATTTAGAGGCTCCGGAGGCTGTTTTTGAAAATAAACTTCCCCAAGAAACATCGATACAGGGTAAAGAGCCGATGGGTGCAATGCGTTTTGCCAGGGTGACTTTATCTCCGCAAGCCAAGGTAACTTATATAATTATTATGGGCATAAGCCGGGGGGACTGTAATTTAGCTTCCCTGCTAAGCAAATTTAATCATCGCGCAAAGGTGAATGCGTATTTTGAAAAAACTAAGAAATTCTGGCAGGAGCGATCTAAGGTTATAGATGTCTTAAGCGGCAATAATCACTTTGACAATTGGCTGCGCTGGGTAAATATCCAGCCGTATTTAAGAAAGATATTCGGCTGTTCATTCCTGCCGGATTTTGATTATGGCAAAGGCGGCAGGGGTTGGCGTGACCTTTGGCAGGATTGCCTTGGGCTTATCCTGAATAATCCTAAAGCTGTGCGCGCTCTTTTAATTAATAATTTCTGCGGGGTCAAGATCGACGGCTCAAACGCGACGATCATCGGCAAGAGCCCGGGTGAGTTTATCGCTGACCGCAATAATATCAGCCGGGTATGGATGGACCATGGCATCTGGCCTTTGATTACTTTGGATTTGTATATCAATGAAACCGGCGACTTAGGGATTTTATTCGAGCAGGCAACTTATTTCAGGAATCACCAAATTAACCGCGCCAGGGATATTGATTATAACTGGAGCGCGTCTATCGGGAATAAGCTTAAGGCAAAATCCGGGAAAATTTATAAAGGCACAATTTTAGAACATTTACTCGCGCAGAACCTGGTGCAGTTTTTTAATGTCGGCAGCCATAACCATGTGCGGCTTGAAGGGGCAGATTGGAATGACGGCCTGGATATGGCCGGGGAACACGGAGAGAGCGTAGCATTCTCTTCGATGTATGCCGCGAATCTTTCTACTCTGGCGGATCTTTTACTAAAAACAGGCAGGCCATATTTAGAAATAGCGCAAGAGTTAAAAGTCCTGCTCGGTGACTTTAATTATTCGGATATTGCTCAAAAACATAGAATCTTAGAGAAATATTTTTCTAAAACTGAAAAACACCTTTCGGGGGAAAAAATCCGCCTGGATGCAGTTGTATTGAGCCGTTCCTTAAAGAAAAAATCTGTTTGGATGAAAAAACATATCCAGGATAGGGAATGGTTGAAAGAGGGGTTCTTTAATGGCTATTATGATAATTGCAAGAATAGAATAGACGGTAGAAGGGGGCCTAAGGTTCAGATGACTTTAGCTTCTCAAACCTTTCCGATTATGAGCGGTTTAGCCAGCGGCGATCAGGTGAAGAAAATATTATCAAATGTTTGCCGCTATTTATACGATAAATCTTCCGGCGGCATTCGCCTGAATACTGATTTTAAAAAAGAACAGCATGATTTAGGCAGGGCATTTTCTTTTGTTTATGGAGACAAGGAAAACGGCG
>JAHFFR010000055.1 GCA_023247825.1 Candidatus Omnitrophota bacterium | reverse complement strand
GAATAAGGATAATACCTGATCAGAGATTTAATCAGTTTCTGGGCCGGCTCCGGCAGCTTACTTATTTTCGCCGATGCCTTCGGAAGGATAAACGGCCGGATATTTAATTTTTCAATATCCTCTCCTTCTATCTTAATCATATTTAACCGGTTTTCACCTAATCCACGCAGGGCCGCTTCTTTGGTTGTTAAAACCTCCTGATTAGTAATTCCCATTATTTTAGCCATAACCGTATCTATTGCCACGCAGTCAGAGCCGGATAAAATAAGATTAAGGCGGCGGGTTTTCCCCCCGGTTGCCGGGCCATCCCCCTCCATTGCTAATATCCCGTCGATAATTGTTAACGCTGGAGGGGCCTCCTGGTATATATCCACTAGAATTTTGGCAAATTCAGCAGGTTGAAAATAATTTTTGTGCAGTTCGGTTTTATATGTCCCGGAAACCAGGCCAAAAAGATTTTTTATTGCTCCGGTAATCAGGGTAAACTCATGGGTTTTAAATTTAGGCAGGCTGATTAAATAATCACATTCATCAAGCGCCGCTGTAAGCGGAAATTTATTACGCATCCTGCGCTTATCAAAATTAATTAATCCAACGCCTTCATCCTGGCAAACCTTCTTTATGCCGGTAATATTATACACCTCATCCACGTTCTCGATATACTGGCCCCAGACACTTGGGCCATCACCGACAACAATTTTACAATTTATCTCTTTTAATAGATGAATAACCGCCCGGACAACCTCCGGATGAGTAGTGATGCCGTATTGCGGCTCTTTAGACATCAGAAGATTCGGCTTAACCAATACTTTCGAACCCGGTTTAACAAAATTAGTTATCCCGCCCAGAAGGCCGACAGCATTTCTTAGTGCCTGCTCAACTATTGGCGGCTCATAACTATTGCATCTGACTACGGAAACTTTGGCGCTCATTTCAACCCAAAAAATCCTTTCGCGTTTTGCGTTGTTTTATCCGCTAATTCGCCAAAACTAACTCCCTTAATCCGGCTGGCAACTTCGGCAAGTAACTTTATCTGCAGCGGCTCATTGCGCTTGCCGCGGAATCCTTCCGGTGATAAGTACGGCGCGTCGGTTTCAAGCATAAGTTTATCCAGCGGAGTTAATTTAAGCATGTCCCTTAAATTTTGAGCCTTCTTGTAAGTAATATTACAGGTATAAGAAATAAAAAAACCGCAATCCAGGCAGCTTTTTAAGAAATTTTCATCTCCTGAAAAACAGTGCACTACCGCCTGAACCGGCATTGCAGCTTTTAAAATCTGCATTGCCTCTTTTTCCGCCTGGCGGCAGTGGATTACCAGCGGCAGATTTAATTCTTTTGCCAACTTAATCTGCCTGGTAAATGCCTGCTTTTGGTTCTCTTGGCTTGATAAATTGCGGTAATAATCAAGCCCGGTTTCGCCGATAGCGGTAACTTTATTTCTTTTAGCTAATTCTTTTAATTTATCCCCTGCCCGGCTATCAAAGCCATCCGCATCATGCGGATGCACGCCGACACTTGCGTAAACCGCAGGATTACTTTGCGCTAATTCACAGGAAGCGATTGAAGATTCAAGGGTTGCGCCAATATTGATAAAATAAGAAATTCCTGCGTTGATAGCGCGCTGGATAACTAAATCACGGTCCGAATCAAAGGCGGGAAAATCAAGATGGCAGTGGGTATCAATTAACATAAAAAAGAATTACTTCTTTTTGGTTTCAATTCTTGGGAATAGCGGCTCGCCTTTTTTAATTTCTTTTTCCCCCAGCTGCAGAATAATCGACTTTGCTGTTTTAGGCATAAAAGGATAGAGCTGAACAGATACCGCCCTAATCACATCTACTAATAAACGAATAAAAGCTTTTAACTCGTTTGTTTTATTATCTTTAGCTAAATTCCAAGGCTTAGTCTCTTCAACATATTTGTTGGCCATATTAATAGAATCCCAAATACGTTCAAGTGCCAGGCTAAAATTGGAGGAAGTTAAAATAGAGTTAACCTCTTCAGGCATCGCTTTAATACTTTCTTCTATATTCAACCCCTGTTTGTCTAACTCTAAATTATTTCTATCGGGAACAACGCCTTGATAATATTTCTCAATCATGGTCAGAGTACGATAAACTAAGTTGCCTAAATCATTGGCCAGGTCGCCATTAAATCTTTTAACTATACTTGCCTCGGAAAAATTACCGTCTAGGCCAAAAGGGACGTCGCGCAGGAGAAAATAACGGTAAACATCTATACCGAATTTATCGGCCATCTCAACCGGATTAACCACGTTCCCCCGCGACTTAGACATCTTATCCTGATCAATCATCCACCAGCCATGCGCAAATATCGTATCCGGCTGCCTTATTCCCAAAGCCTCCAGCATAATCGGCCAGTAAACCGCGTGATGCCTTAAGATATCTTTGCCTACCAGATGCACCACCTTTACATCCTTATCCCACCAAGTAGAGCGATAAATATTCTGAGCATCAAACTCGCCTACCGCGCTGATATAATTAATTAAAGCATCAAACCAGACATAGGTCACATGTTTTGAGCTAAACGGCAGCGGGATCCCCCAGCTAAGCCGCTCGACCGGCCGGGATATGCAAAGGTCTTCCAGCTTATTATTCTCTAAAAAACCTAAAACCTCATTTCTTCTTGAGGCCGGCTGAATATAATAAATGCGCTCCGGATTCTTATCGGTATCTTTAATATATTTAATAAGCCAATCCTGGTATTTTGATAATTTAAAGAAAAAATTAGTCTCGCTGATTTTTTCTAAGCCCCTATGGCAGTCAGGACAAAGATGATCCGTAATCTGGGTCTTAGGCCAGAATGTTTCACAAGGAGTGCAATACCATCCCTCATATTTATCTTCGTAAATATCCCCTTTTTCATATACAATCTTGAGCGCCTGCCGGACGGTTTTAATATGCCTGTCCTGCGTGGTGCGGATAAAATCATCGTTGGATATTTCAAGCTTCGACCATAAATCTTTAAACTGCACCACTACTTTATCCACAAACTCAAGCACGGAAACTTTCGCTTCATCCGCCGCTTTTTTTATCTTCTGGCCGTGCTCGTCGGTACCGGTAAGAAACCGGACATTCTCTTTGCCCAGGATTTGACGGTTATAACGGGCCAAGGTATCGGCGGCAATATTCGTGTATGAATGCCCGATATGCGGCGGTGCATTTACATAATAAATAGGAGTAGTAATATAAAATTTACTTGCCATGCTCTTTTTCCTTATAACTTACTTCAAGGTACCCGCCCTCTTCAAGCTCTACGCCGACTACGCGTTTAAAAACATTTATACTGACAACCTTGCCCTTGCCGCTGGGCGTGCTTACCTGCTCACCTTCATGCGGCAGGCCTTTAGAAAGCAATTTGTAGGTTTCATATTCGTAAGAAAGGCAGCACATCAGCCTTCCGCACAAACCGGATATCTTCGGAGGATTTAACGGCAGGCCTTCTTCTTTAGCCATCTTGATCGTTACCGGTTCAAAATCTTTCAGGAATTTTTTACAGCAAAGCTCCCGGCCGCATGAGCCATACCCGCCAAAAAGCTTTGCCTCATCCCTTACGCCGATCTGCCTTAATTCAATGCGCGCCTTAAATATCTTGGCCAGGTCTTTGACTAAATTACGAAAATCCACGCGGCCGTCAGAAGTAAAATAAAACAGGATCTTTGAGCGGTCAAAAGAATACTCCGCGCGAACCAGCTTCATATCCAGTTTATGCTCCAGGATTTTTTTCTCACAGGCGCCAAATGCCTCTTTGGCCCGGGCAATATTATCCTGGACCTGTTTTAAGTCGCTCTCTTTAGCCATACGGATTATTTTTTTCGGCGGCTCTTTGGGGCAGTCCTGGGCGCAGCAACGCGCATGCCCCGGTAAAACAACCGTTCCGTAATCCAGGCCGCGGTCATGCTCAACAATCACGCAATCCCCGGCTTTTAAAGTTAAATTTTGCGTCTGATAAAGCTGGGCTATCCCGGAATTCCTAAGCTGCACTAAAATCAAGCCTTCCATAGTTGCACCTCTAGATTGTGTAAAAGTAATTTACTGTTAATATTTTTCTCTAAATACAACAGGCTTTCTGAAATAGCGGCCATAATATCATCAAGCTGTTTAAAAGAAAACCTGGCGGACTCTTTCAATAAATCATTCTTGCGGTCCAAGTGGATCACCTCTTCATCAGGCAGGCCGCTTTTAAGCAGGTATATATCCCTGAAACAGGAAGCAAGGATATTTAGAAAAATATGCAGCTGCTCTTTGTTTTGGCCCATAATACTCTGGTCAAGCGGTTTTGAAGAAGACAGGAAAGAATCAAAAATTTTATTTTTATCACGAAGCAGCGGGGTATCTTTTAATTTTAAAGCCAGGCCGATCCTCCCCTCGGCGTAAAAGCTTAAAAAATGCGCGGTGGATTTATCGAGAGAATAATTTTTAATCAGGATACTCTCAAGATTACCCCTGGCCAGCGGCGCAAACTTTATTTCCTTACAACGGCTAAGCACTGTTTTAATGATATTCTGCGGTTTATGGGTTATTAAAATAATTAACACGTCTTTGGGCGGCTCCTCCAATACCTTGAGCAAAGAATTCGCCGCATCAGGATTAAGTTTATGCGCGTTATCAATAATAAAAATCTTCATCGCACCCGCGTAAGGCCGTAAATTTGCCTGCCGCTGGATATCGCGTATATCCTCAATTTTTATCCAGGACTCAGCCTTCTCGATAATATGTAAATCGGGATGCGCTATATCTTGCTCCGCGCAATTTAATTTCCGGGCAATAAGCTTGGCAGTCATTTTCTTACCGATTCCCTCCGGCCCGCAAAATATATAGGCGCCGGAAAAGCTGGATTTTTCTATATAAGCATTAATTATCTTAAGCGGCTTATCATGGCCTAGAATATCTTCAAAGCCCATTAACAATCTCCCTGATCTTACTTTGAGTCTTACGTTTATCCTGCTCGACCTTAACTATTCTAATCCTCCGCGGCTCTGCTTTGGCAAGCGCAAGATAACCTCTTCTGACTTTTTCATGATAACTAACCGAGCGCTGCTCTATGCGGTCACGACAGTTATGCCGGTGAATAAGCCCGCTTTTTACCGGCAGGTCTAAAAAGATAGTCAGGCCAGGCTTAATACCCTGCGTCGCAAAATTTCCAATAGACTTAATTAATTTTATATCGATGCCTAAACCATAACCTTGATAGGCGATAGTCGAGTCAAGAAACCGGTCGCAGACGACTATTCTTCCACGGGCCAAAGCGGGCTTAATAATTTCCTCAACTACTTGAGCGCGGGCAGCCATATAGAGCAGGGTTTCCGCCGCGGGCGATATCCTGCTTTTAGGATCAAGCAATATCTCCCTGATTCTCTCGCTTGCCTTAACACCTCCCGGCTCTCGCAGATAAGTTACCTTTAACCCTTTTGCTTTTAAATAATCAAAAAGCATCTTTGACTGCGTGCTCTTGCCGCAGCCCTCGGATCCTTCAAATGTGATAAATTTACCTTTCATATCAATCCTTACGCGGCTGTCTTGCCTTGTTTCTCGCAGGGAATTCTGAACTCTTGATTTCCGTCTCTTGCTTCCGGCGCTGAAATTTTTCGCCGTGTGCTGCGGCTTACGACTCACTCCCGGGATTGCTTACGCAACTAATCGGCCCTGCGTTCGTCGTAACTCCTTGCACACTTCACAAGGCGTTTGGAATTGCCGAAAAATTTCTAATGCGCCTCCAGCAAAAGCCGGAAAGCTCAAAAACTATAACTTCCTCCGCCAGGTAGTGCCGTCTTTAGTATCTTCTAAAATTACGCCCTTGGCTTCAAGATCTTTTCGAATCTCATCAGCTAACTCATAATCCCCAGATTTCTTGGCATCTATCCTACTCTTAATCTTAGATTTAATTTCGTCTTCATTGATTTCTGTATCTATTTTTACGGTTTTAAGCGTGATACCTAAAACCTCAAGCATCTCTTTTAATATTGTCCTGGCGCTAAAGGCAAAATCAGCCCTATCTATATTTTTATTCGCCAGGTTTACCAGTTCAAACACACAAGCCAATCCTTGGGGAGTATTAAAATCATCATCCATCGCCGCGATAAATTTATCTCTTAAACCATCTATTTCTTTAATACCTTTGGGCTTTAAAACCTTGGCAGCCATCTTATCTATTTTATCAAAAAGAATACTAATCCTTTTCAGCGCCTGCCTGGCCTCCTCAATTTTAGCATCACTATAGTCTATAGGATGAGAATAATGTGCGGATAAAAAGAATAACTTCAATAAATCCGCATTCTTATATTTATCGACGAAATCTTTTATTGTAATAAAATTGCCCAGGGATTTAGACATCTTCTGGCCATTAATCGTAAGCAGCCCATGATGTATCCAATATTTCGCGAATGTTTTTCCGGTCAGCGCCTCTGCCTGCGCAATCTCATTTTCATGATGCGGAAAAATTAAATCCCTTCCACCGGCATGAATATCAAGAGTATCTGTCTTCAAAAATTTCTGCGACATTACCGAGCACTCAATGTGCCAGCCCGGCCGGCCGCGGCTCCACGGACTTTCCCAAAACGGCTCGAATTCTTTCGATTTTTTCCATAAAGCAAAATCCAAAGGGTCGCGTTTTAATTCCGAAGGGCCTATACGAACTCCGGTTTCCATCTGATCTATGCTCTGCCCGGATAACTTGCCATAACCGCTAAATTTTCTTACATTAAAATATACATCGCCGCCAACCTCATAAGCATAACCTTTAACAATTAATGCTTGTATATACTTAATCATATCCGCGATATTCTCCGTTGCCCGCGGTTCAAAATCGCCTTTTTCAATTTCGAGGGCTTCTAAATCCTGATTATACCTATCGATATATTTCTTCACCAACTCCTGCCAACCGACCTTAAGTTCATTTGCGCGGTTTATAATTTTATCGTCCACGTCAGTGATATTGCGCACAAATTTAACATCAAAACCTCTGTATTTTAGGTATCTCCTGATTACATCAAAAATATACAGGCTTCTGGCGTGCCCTATATGGCTGTCATCATATACGGTTACGCCACAAGTATAGATATTTACTTTTGGCGGTTTTAGCGGTATAAACTCTTCTTTTTTTCTGGTAAGGGAATTATATATGAAAATAGGCATGAAGAAGCACCCTACTTCTTTTCTATATTTTTAATTCTTTCCTCTAACTCTTCAATTGACTGCATAATCGGATCCAGCGCACGCACATGGTCAAGCTCAATGTCCATTTTCTTGC
>JAHFFR010000054.1 GCA_023247825.1 Candidatus Omnitrophota bacterium | reverse complement strand
GAGAAGGCAATAGTTATTGAAAAGTTTCATCATATAAAAGAAGTGTTTTTGGAGGATAAACTGGTTAGAAGCGCTTTAATTATCACGTTGGCTTATATAATTTTATATGTCTTAGGCGCATTGGTTGGGGTGTTCTACGGCTACCCCTTCCTGGAATCTCTTTTTGAGTCAACCTCTGCGGCAGCCAATGTCGGTTTATCTTGTGGAATTACCAGCACGGCTATGCCCGCGGCACTGAAGGTCACCTACATAATACAAATGTGGGCAGGCCGCTTAGAGTTTATGTCAGTGTTTACGATCCTCGGTTTTTTATACGCATCGATTAAAGGAAAATGAAAAACAATTTTAAGTCAATTTTAATAATTTTATTTTTTGTTTTAGCCTGCTGCCCGCGTGCCTCTTTTTCTCAGGGCATAAGCAGCGTTGAGTTGATTAAAAATGCCAAACAATATGACGGAAAATTAATTACCTATTCCGGTGAAGTAATCGGGGACCTGATGGGCCGCGGCGATTTTGCCTGGGCCAATATTAACGATGGCGACAACGCGATTGGCGCCTGGATGGGCGCCTCTCTGGCAAAAGAGATAAATTTTACCGGCAGCTATAAATCCAGGGGAGATAATATAGAGGTATCCGGAGTATTCCACCGTGCCTGCCTTGAGCACGGGGGAGACCTGGATATTCACGCGCAAGCATTACGTAAACTCGCAAGTGGAAGAATGTTGAGCCAGAAATTAAATTTTGATAAAATAAACCTAAGCCTTATTTTATTAGGGGCGTTATTTTTAATATGGATATTAACCTTGTTCAGGAAAAAATAGAGAATGATTTAGCCGGTATTGCTTCTTTGCAGGCTTTGGAAGAAGTGCGCGTTAAATATCTGGGCAGGAAAGGCCTGATTGCCGAGCTGACCGGCTCTATCCCTGCTCTTCCAGTTGAGCAAAGAGTGGCCTTTGGCAAAGAAGTCAATGCTTTAAAAAATAAACTGCTTAATTTTATTGGCGAAAAAGGAAAGGCATTAAAGGCCAAAGGCGGTATTTTAAAAAAGAACAATCTGGATATCGGGATGCCGGGAATTGCCCGCGAATTGGGAAGCATCCATCCGATTACCCGGATTATTGATGAAATCTGCACCATATTTAACCGTATGGGTTTTTCTGTTGTCCAGGGGCCGGAGGTTGAAACAGAAT
Organism: Candidatus Omnitrophota bacterium; assembly: GCA_023247825.1. GTDB lineage: Bacteria > Omnitrophota > Gorgyraeia > Gygaellales > Profunditerraquicolaceae > UBA6249. Next base: position 6,082 of record JAHFFR010000054.1, on the reverse strand, counting down.
ATAATAATTTTACCGGTTTAAACATTCCGTTAGAACATCCTTCGCGCGACGCCTTTGACACCTTTTATTTAAAAAATTATTCCAAGCTTCTCCTGCGCAGCCATACCTCTCCGGTGCAGGTGCGCGCGATGAAAGCGCATAAGCCTCCTTTGGCAATAATAGTCCCGGGCAGGGTGTACCGGCCGGATGCCGTGGATGCCAGCCACCTTTTTATGTTCCATCAGATTGAAGGTTTTTTGGTTGATACAAATATCCGGTTTTCTGATTTAAAGGGAATATTGGGGCTTTTTGCAAAGAATGTTTTTGGCCAGGACATCAAAATGCGTTTTAGGCCGCATTTTTTTCCTTTTACCGAGCCTTCGGCAGAGGTAGATATATCTTGCATTATTTGTAAGGGCAAGGGGTGTTCTGTTTGCGGCAGAAAAGGCTGGCTTGAAATTCTCGGCTGCGGCATGATTCATCCGAATGTTTTTAAACAGGTAGGATACGATGCTAAAAAATATACCGGTTTTGCTTTTGGCATGGGGATTGAAAGAATCGCCATGTTAAAATACGGCATTAATGATATCCGGTTATTTTTTGAGAATGATTTAAGGTTTTTAAAGCAATTCTAAATAATGAAAGTTACCTATAACTGGTTAAAAGATTTTCTTAATTTAAAAATTCCCCCTGTTGAGCTGGCAGAAAAACTGACCATGGCAGGCTTAGAGGTGGTTTCTCTGGAGGGAATAGCCGGTGACTTTGTTTTTGAGATTGAAATAACCTCAAACCGGCCGGATTGGTTAAGCGTCCTGGGGATTGCCCGAGAAGTCAGCGCGCTGACCGGCGCGGAACTGAAAATAATTAATCCCAAAGAGCCAAAATTGAAAACCAGAGGCTTAAGCCCGATAAAAATTTCAGTTTTAGATAAAAAGGACTGCCCGTTTTATAGCGGGCGGGTAATCTCTGATATTAAAGTCGGGCCTTCTCCTGAGTGGCTCAAGAATAGGCTGGAATTATTGGGATGCCGCAGCGTAAATAATATTGTTGATATCACTAATTATATTTTATTTGAATCAGGCCAGCCGCTGCATGCTTTTGATTTGGATAAGTTAAGCATGCGCCAGGTTTGCGTGCGCCGGGCAAAGTTAAATGAAAAAATTATTACTATCGACGGGCAGCAGAGATCATTAGACCCTGAAATTTTAGTAATCGCAGATAAGGATAAACCGGTAGCTATTGCCGGGATTATGGGCGGCGCGGAAACCGAAGTCACCGCCGGAACCCGTAATATCTTGCTCGAATCAGCGGTATTTAATCCTATACTTGTGCGCCGGGGAAGGCAAAAATTGGGGCTGCAATCTGAATCAGCATACAGGTTTGAAAGGGGAGTAAGTTTAGGCGCAGCCCTCAGCGCTTCTTTGTCAGCAACCGGGTTAATTTTAAAGTCAGCCTCCGGAAAACCGTGCGGATACAAAGGCCTGGGTATTTCTAAGTTAACTAACCCGGTGATTAATTTAGACCCTGCTTACTTAAGCAGGGTATTAGGCACGGTAATCCCTATTCTTAAAATCAAGCAGATCTTAAGTAAATTAGGGCTGCAGGTAAAAGCCAAGGCAAAAAATATCCTGGCAGTAAAGGTGCCTGATTTTCGCCCGGACCTGAAATTGCCGGTAGATTTGGTTGAAGAGATTGCCCGTATTTATGGGTATGAAAAAATTCCGCAAACCCTTCCCGCGGTAAGGCCGAGCGAGGGAATTTTTGATGAAAAAGAAGTGGTTAGCGGCATAAAAAATACTTTATGCAGCTTAGGCTTGCATGAAGTAATTACCTATAGTTTGGTTGACCGGGCCTTACTTGCAAAATCCGGTATTAAAACATCCGCGGGGTTAGTTGAGATTTCCAATCCTTTAAGTTGCGAGCAGGAGGTTTTACGCCCCACGCTGATAGCCAGCCTTATCCGCTGCCTGGCATATAATTTAGACCAGCAGCAGGAGTATGTAAGTATTTTTGAAATTGCCAATGTTTTTTCGGGGCAAGATAATTCCGTGCAGGAGGAGCCAGCCCTGGCAATAGCTTTATGCGGGGCCAATTCATTTTTGACCGGGCAGGGTTTGATTAAAGACAGTATCTGCCTTTTGCATTTAAAAGGTATCTTAGAAGCCTTATTTAATAAGCTCGGAGTTAATAGTTTTGACTTTCTCCCGCAGGATGAAAATAAAATAAATATTATCATCGGCCAAAAACAGGCAGGTTTCATGCTGGATTTGAGCCCGCAGGTTTTGGGCAGTTTTGATATCAAAAACAGGCAGGTTTTCTTGGCCCAGATTAATTTGAAAGAGTTGCTTAACTGCATAAATTCAGGAAAAAAATTCTTAAGCATCCCCAGGTATCCGGCAATTACCAGGGATATAAGCTTTGTAATCAAGGATGATCTGGCGGTAAAAGACCTGCTTATGGCTATAGAGGAAAAAGGAGCGCCATTGTTACGTGCGGCGAAAGTTGTAGATTATTATCAGGGGAAACAAATTCCCGACGGATTTAAGGGCTTAACTATATCTTGTGTTTACCGGCTGGACGGACGTACTTTGACCGAAGAAGAAGTTGTTCCTTTGCATAATGCCGCCTGTTCTTTATTAGAGGAGCGCTTTGGAATAAAATTGCGCTAGGTTGATTCTATTATAAATATATGCTATACTTTTTTAGAAGCAAAAAGCTCTTTTAAATATCCCTGCGGTGCGCGTTGGAAACCTGATAATTGTTGAACCAACACTATTTTCAAGGGAGCCTGAAATCCCTTGGCGCTTTGGCGCCAAGAGTAGGGCACCCACCTGAAACCAAATCGGTTCAGAATATCTATCCAACGGCACTTCTGCGGGGATTTTTTTTGAGCGCTAACTAGCGGAGAAAATTATGACGCTGACGCTGACAATGCAAATACTGTTGGTTTTTGGCATAGGTATGGTTATCTATGCGGTTTTTGGGATATTTGTATCTGCAAAGCCCGGAATTGGACCCAAGAAAAAAAATGAAAATCTGCCGTTGCCTTTTGAGCACCCTAGCGAAGACCCCGGTAAAGAACAAAAAATACAACGCCTGCAGAATCATGTAGTTGAGTTAGAGGGGCAGCTTAAGAAGATCGAAGCTGAATATGTCGAGGAAGAATCCGTTTTGATGAAGGCAAAAGAAAATGAGTCTAAGTTATCGGAAGAGTTAAAACGCAGGGATGAATGGGTAGCTAAGGCCGAGGCAGAGCTGGCCAAAATAAAATTAGAAAATTCGGATTTAAATAATAAATTTATTGCCAAGGAAAAAGAACTGGAGGCGGAGTTTGCTAACAATGTAAATTTAACGCGCGCGGTTAATGAAATAAAATCAGCTCTTGCGGAAAAAGAAATGGGTTCCCGGCTTAAAGAGGACCAGATACAGGCGCAGAAGCATCAAATTGAAGACCAGCTTAAAACTATTAAGGAGTATTTAGCTACCATTGCTGAGTTTAGCAAAAAAGAGAAAATCAGCGAGTGGGTCCCCAAGGCAGAGTTTAATAAATTAAATGAAGAATATTCTCAATTAGAGAATGAGCTGGAGGCGAGCCAGGAAAGATTAAAGAGCTTTGCTGAAGAAATTGGGCATCTTCGCCAAGAGCTGCATAAAAATACACCTCCTGTAGAGAAGATTAAGCAGGAAGAAGCAAAAGCTATAGTTGAAGTGGCCAAACCGGAAGAAGCCAAACTTGAAGAAATCAAACCAGAACAAGCCACGCCGGAAGAAACCAAGCCGGCCCAGCCCAAACCTGAAGAAATCAAGTCAGAGGAAGTTAGGCAGGAAGAAACCAAGCTGAAAGAAGACAAGGCCTTGCTGGATAATCTGAATAATATAGAAAAGACGGAAGAAAAAATCAAGGAGAAGAAAAAAAGCCCGGAAGAAGAAAAAGGAGAATAAAATATTATGAAAAAGAAAATATTTATCTCGCTATTGGTTTTGGGTTTAACATTTTGCTGCGGAGGAATCTTTGCTATGGATGATACAATTATGGTTTTAGAAACTAATCAGGGGAATATTGAAGTCAAGCTTAAGACCGATATTGCGCCTCGTGCCTGTGAAAACTTTATGAAATTAGCAGAAAAAGGTTATTACAATGGGTTAATCTTTCACCGGGTAATCAAGGGGTTTATGATCCAGGGAGGAGACCCTACGGGTACCGGAATGGGCGGCGAATCAATCTGGGGCAGGGCTTTTGAAGATGAGGTAACCCCGGTAGCAAAATTTGACGGGCCGGGAATTTTAGCTATGGCCAATTCCGGGCCTAATACAAACGGAAGCCAATTTTTCATTACTTGCGCTAAAACACCCTGGTTAAATATGCGCCATACAATCTTCGGCGAGGTTGTTTCCGGTTTAGATGTGGTGCAAAAAATCGAAAATACCCCGGTTGGCGCAAATGACCGGCCGGTTACCGACCGGAAGATCCTGCGGGTATACCATAAGCCCAAGCCTTAAAAATCCCTATAAAAACCCGTTAGACCCAAGTCATCAGAATTGCCTTACACTTGCCTTATGCAAAAAATAGATTATCAAAAAGAATTAAATCCGGCGCAATTAAAAGCCGTTGAATCTATTAACGGCCCGCATTTGGTTATTGCCGGAGCCGGCAGCGGTAAAACACGTGTTTTGGTGCACCGGGTTGCCTATCTGGTTGAGCAGGGGGTCAGGCCTGAGCAGATTTTACTGCTTACATTTACGCGCCGGGCATCCGAGGAGATGCTGCGCCGGGCAAGCCTGCTTTTGGATGAGAGGTGCAAAAATGTTTCCGGAGGGACATTCCACTCTTTTGCCAACATGATCTTAAGAAAATACGCCAAGTTTTTAGAGATCAGTAATAATTTTACTATTCTTGACCAGGCGGATGCCGAAGATGCGATAAATCTGGTGCGCACGCAATTGGGTTTTCATAAAACAGAAAAACGTTTTCCGCGCAAGCACGCTATTTTAGAGGCAATCTCCAAAAGCGTGAATAAATCCGTAGAGATCTATGATGTGCTTTATGATGAATATCCGCAGTTTATCGAGTTTACCGAAGAGATTAAAAAAATCCGCGATGAATACAGCAAATACAAGCGCCAAAAATCGCTCCTGGATTATGATGACCTATTGGTTTTCTTAAAAAATCTGCTAAGCAGCGATGAAAATATACGCGCCAGTATCTCTTCCAAATATAAATATGTTATGGTCGATGAATACCAGGATACCAATAAGCTTCAGGCGCACATTGCCTGCCTGCTGGCCGCCTCGCACGCCAATATCATGGTGGTTGGGGATGATGCCCAGAGTATTTATTCTTTCCGGGGGGCAAATTTTAAAAATATCATTGACTTCCCAAAGATATTTAAAGGCACCAGAATCATTACTCTGGAGGAGAATTACCGTTCGACCCAGCCGATTTTAAACCTGACTAACGCGGTTATCGCGCAAGCCAAAGAAAAATTTGAAAAGAACCTTTATACCAAGAAAAAAGACGGGAATATACCGGTTTTTATTGACTGCCCCGACGAGAATTCACAGTCGGCTTTTGTTGCGGATAAAATCCTGGAATTACGCGAGGAAGGGGTGTCTTTAAAAGATATTGCCGTGCTTTTTCGTTCAGGCTGGCATTCCAATGATTTGGAAATCGAACTGGCCTCAAGGAATATTCCTTTTGCAAAATACGGCGGGCAAAAATTTGTGGAAGCTGCCCATATAAAAGATATAGTAAGTTATTTACGCATTGCCTACAACAGGGCTGACCAGGTCAGCTGGCTGCGCGCCCTTTTATTAATTCCTAAAATCGGCCCGAAAACCGCGGGAAAAATCATTGAGGCAATTTTAGATAATACAAGGCTTGAAGAGCTGTTACAAAGAAATGAAGAGCTCAAAAAAATGTTTGAACTATTAAGAGGTATTGACTGCCAAGCCCAGCCTCCGGCAAAAATTATCGAGAAATTTCTTAAGTTTTACCAGCCCCTGCTCAAGGTTAAATATGATGATTTTAACAAGCGTTTAAATGACCTGGATTCATTATTAAGGATTGCCGAGCGCTATAAAACAGTCGAGCAATTCTTGGTAG
>JAHFFR010000053.1 GCA_023247825.1 Candidatus Omnitrophota bacterium | reverse complement strand
CTAAAATTTCTCCCGCGGCAAGCTTATGCCCAATGATAAAATTACGGGCAGGCATGCGCTTACCGGCTTCTAACTGCAGTTCATGAATTTTTAAAAATCCCCTGCCGCAAGCTGCCACAATGCCTTCTTTATCCGCCCTGATTATTTCTCCGGGCTGCGGCTGATGATTGGGAAATACCGTTAAAACCTCTGCCTGAAATACCTTTAACAGCTTCCTGCGATAGCTGGTAAATGCGCCCGGCCAAGGCAAAACCCCTCTTATCTGATTATGGATATTAACAGCTGAAGTGTTCCAGTCAATTAAACCAACCTCTTTTTTCAATTTTGGCGCAAGGACAACTTTATCCTCATCCTGGTCGACTAAACGATAGCCCCTATTATCGATACTGGTAAGCGCCTGCATTAAAAGCTGGCCGCCAAACTGGCGTAATTTTTCCTCCAAACTTACAGCTGTATCATTATTATCTATTTTAACCTCTTTTTGCATGATAATCGGCCCGGAATCCATCTTGCGGGTTACAAACATAATTGTAATGCCGGTCTTTTTATCTCCGTTAATTATCGCCCAGTTAATCGGTGCCGCTCCCCGGTAACGCGGCAGGAGCGAAGCGTGGACATTAACCGGCATAATCTTAGGGATATCTAAAGCCTCCTGCGACAATATCTGGCCGTAAGCGGCGATTACAAAAATATCCGCATCAAGGTTTTTTAAAAATTTTACGCTTTCCTTGCTTTTGATATTTTCCGGCTGGAAAATTTTAAGCCCTGAGGCAACAGCTATACTTTTGATATCTGTTCCGGTGACATGCAAATGCCTGCCTTTTTGCTTATCCGGCTGAGTAACCACACAGACCAATTCATGCTTGCTTTTAATCAAAACCTCAAGCGCCGGGACCGCGAAATGTGAGCTTCCAAAAAATACTATTTTCATCTTATACGGGATCTACGTCTACCGTTACTATTATACCTGAAAAATGGCCTTCTTTTAAATGTAATTTTAAGAAATGACTTGCCTTCTGGGCGCTGGATGCGCGCATTAATATCTGGTAATAATAATTCCCGCGTAATTTAGCCGGCTGGCCGCAATTTAGCGAGAGGATCTTTAAGCTGGCGGTCTTAATTTTGTTTAATCTTTCAAATAAATCCCGGGAAGCTTTTTTGACTTTATCTAAGCTCTCCCCCCTGATTTTAAGCAGGATCATATGCTTAAAAGGGGCAAAATCAAGCTGCCTGCGCTGCTTTAGCTCCTCTTTTAAAAAAATCTGCGGGTCGTTCTTAATCAACGCGCGAAAACAATGGTGGTTGGCATTTGCGCTCTGGATAATTATCTTCTTGGAAGTCATGCCGGCTAAGCTCATGAGTATTGCAAAAGTTTTTTCCGCCGCCCGGAAATCCACCCGGTTAAGCGAATTATCTATCACCATCACCCCGATTAAATCAAAATTCAAACCCTTGTGTTTTATAATTGAACTGGTAGATACAAAAATATCCGCGCTGCTTAGGTCATCCTGCGCGTCATCCATTATTTTAATGCGTGCCTGCGGGAAAATCCTCGCCAGATCGCTTTCCACTTTTTCCGTGCCTATTCCGGAATATTTAATGTATCCTGCATTGCAGCTCGGGCAGATCTTCGGCAAAAACATCTTAAAATTACAATGGTGGCATTCAAGCTCATTCTCATCAAAATGAAACACCAAATTGATATTGCAGCGCGGGCATTTCAAAGCCAAGCCGCAATTATGGCAAGCGGCACTGGTTGCAAAACCTTTGCGGTTAATAAACAGAAGGACTTTGCCTTTATCGCCTAATACCGTGTAAATCGTATCCGCTAAATATTTTGAAAATATTGATTTACTTTTTCTATCCGAATAAGGAAGCCGGCGCAGGTCAATAACTTTAACTTCGGGATATGGCAGTTTAGGCGGGATAAATTCATATTCAAGTTTATTTTTTTGCGCAAGATAAAAACTTTCCAAAGAAAGGCTGCTGCCTCCCAAAACAACCTTTGCCCCTTCAATTTCGGCGCGCATTAACGCAACCTGCCTGGCGTGATAATGCGGTACCTGCTCCTGTTTATAAACCTGATCGGCCTCCTGGTCTATTATGATTAAACCCAGATTATTCACCGGTGAAAAAATATTTGAGCGCGTCCCCACCACAACGCAATATTGCGCCTTCCTGATCTTTTCCCAGACTTCCAACTCCTTGGGCTGTTTGCGGAATGCGGTAAAAACTTCAACTCCCAAGCTTCTCTCAATTAATTCCCTGGCTCTTTGCGCCTCCGCTATATCGCTGAATAGAACAATCACCGAACGCTTAAGCCCCAAGGCCCCTTTAATCCGGCTTAAATAAACCGGCATCCGGTCTTGCCCCTGTATAAAAACAGGGGACGTTTCTATTTTTTTCGACTGATTTCCCTCTCCTTCAAAAAAACAGAAACGTCCCCTGTTTTCTTTTATCTCTTTGCCTCTCCTTAATTCATCCGGAAGCGCAGTTTCAATTGCCTCTCCCCAGGAACAACAATAATATTCCGCCAATCGCCTCGTCAATAAAAGCATCTGTTCATCCAAAACAAGCGCCCGATCAATTACCGCCAGGATATCTTTTATTTTCTTAATCGTAGTTTTGTTGCTTAATCCAACCACATAGGCAACTTCTTTTTTATTGCGGAAATTTACCCAGGCCCGGGCGCCGATAGAAATTTTATCCTCCATGCCCGGCGGGACAAGATAATCAAACGGGCCGTCAATAGGCAGGCCTAAAACAACCTTAGCGTATAACACTGGCTATCTCCCGGCAGGCAGAAAGTTTGGCAACTTGAGCGACATTTCTTTTTAAACTTTGGAGTTTTTGCGGATTATCTTTTAGCTCAACAACCAACTCCTTAATTTGTTTAATATTTTTTGGCACGCACCCTACTCCATAACCGGCCAAAATTCCGGTATTCTCCTTCTCCTGTCCGGGGATTGCCGATATAAATATAGGAAATAACCCCATATTCAACAGCTCCGCGATGCTTAAACCTCCGGGTTTGGTAATTATAATGTCGCTTACCCCCATAAGTTCTTGGGCATTATTCACAAATCCAAAAACCTTTACATTCTTTAGATTTTTCTTATTTAAGCGGCTAAAAAGCTTTTTATTCTTCGCGCAAACTACCAGCACCTGCGCGTCATTACAAAGGCTTTGAGCAATTTTTTCAAGCGGCCCGGATCCAAATGAGCCGGTCATGACCAATACTGTAAATTTAGCCGCGTCTATTCCAAATTTAGCTGCCAACTGCCCTCTATTCTGAGCCTTGGAAAAAACAGGGTTAAAAGGAATACCGAATACCTTAATCTGCTCCTCCCTAACCCCTATTTTTAATAATTTATCCCTGGTTAATCCGGAGGCCGCGATATAAAGATCCGTGCCGCCCGATACCCAAAAAGGATGCACCCCGAAATCCGTGATTACTGTAATTAACTTTGATTTGATTTTATTTTTTAATTTTAAATTGGCAGCCAGCTCTGAATTAAGAAAATGCGTGGAAACAATATAATCAAACTCTTTCTCAATTAAAAAACCGGCGAATTTACGGCAAGCAAGATAATTCACAAAAATTGATGATTTACGGCTAAGCCCGCGGGTCAATCTGAATTCGGTCATCCGGAAGAAAAACCCCCAAAGCCAGACAGCATAATGCACCAGGAACGGATACCCGCGATTGTAACAAAAACGGAAAAATGGGTTGGTAAAAGGCAGGATATCAACCAGTTCAAGCTCAAGATCCTTACGGTTGTTTTTTAAATAATCATATACTGCCTCAGCTGCCCTGCGATGGCCGGCGCCTGCTGAAGCATAAGTAATCAATACTTTCATATTTTATCTAATTAAGAATTTAGCTGCTGCGAGGAGGTCCTTAAATACAAAATCCGGCTTGGCTTCCCAGCTATTTTGATTTGCTATCTTTTCTTTACCGGTCAACACAAGAATAGATTTGCAGCCTGCCGCGCGCGCGGTAAGCACGTCACGAATAGTATCACCGATAAAATAAGCGCTCTTTAAACTAATTTTAAACTCCCTGGCCGCCATCTTTAACAGGCCCGGCCTTGGTTTACGGCATGCACATCGCGCATCCTTATGGTGCGTGCAATAATAAACTTTATCAATCCTGCCGCGGCTTTTGCGGATATCAACAAGCATCTTAGCAGTTATCGCGTCCAAAGTTTTTTGAGCGTAAGCGCCTTTGCCCACCCCTGCCTGATTCGATGCTATAAATAGCTTAAAGCCCTTCTTGGCCAATAAGGCAATCGCTTCTTTTGCCCGCGGTAAAAACTTAAATTTCCTAAGCGAAGTTACATAAAGCCTATCGCCGGGGTATTTATTTATTACGCCATCTCTATCTAAAAATATTACCTTCATTTCTTATTCTGCATTTCCCGGAACTTCGCGTAACTTAAAATCTGATACAGCGTGTCGAAGAAAGCAATAATAAATCCGTACATGCCGTCTTTATACGATTTTTTACGGATATACCTCCTAAAAAAACGATCCACCGCTCTCCAGGTGGCCCAGAGCAATGTCATCTTGCGCCCGGTATTAATCCACTTGACTGCCTCAAGGGTAGACTGCCGGTTAACGCTATTTAGAAAATGCTCCAAATCCGGATACCCTCTGTGGATAATATCAGATTTCAGGTGCCCGCAGGCGCCATCGATAAAGGCCCGCGGATGCACCTCAGACTCTTCATATTTAAATTTATCTTTTTTAAATAAGCGCACTTTTGCCGCCGGGTACCATCCGCCGTATTTTACCCAGTAATTGCTGATAAAATTGCGCAGCGGAATATCATATGCCGTAAAATCCGCGGATTGAATCGCTTCCTCAATTTCAATTTTTAACTCCAGGGTAACCGTCTCATCCGCATCAAGGCTTAAAACCCACTCATTCCTCGCCTGCGCGTAAGCCCAATTCCTGTGCCTGCCCTCTACATCCATCTTCCTGAAAAAAACTTTGCAATTATATTTTTTGACAATCTCAACCGTCTTATCCGCGCTTTCATCATCAACGACAATAATCTCATCCGCCCATTTTACCGACTCAAGACAGGCAGCAATACAGCTTTCCTCATTTTTTGTTAAAACTACAACTGACAATTTAGCCATTAATAAACTCCTTAACAGATTGAACGATATAATCCTTTTCCTCCTGAGCCAATTCAGGATAAATAGGCAAGGTAAATGTCTGCTTCGCCGCTTTTTCCGCCGCCGGAAAATCTCCGCGCTTGTATCCTAAATATTTAAAACATTTCTGTAAATGCAGGGGAACCGGATAAAATACCCGCGAATCAATTCCTTTTGACTGTAAATAATCAATAACCCCTTTATTTGATTTGGGCATCCTCAGGGTGTATTGATGGTAAATATGCGTGGTATATCCGGGCACAAAAGGGGCCTTAATATTAAGCCCGGCAAAATTTTTATTATAATTTAGCGCCGCCTCCTGCCTTGATTTATTCCACTCATCCAGATACTTTAATTTTATATCAAGGACAACTGCCTGGATCGAATCAAGGCGGTTATTGCGGCCCAAAACCAAATGATAATATTTATCTTTGTTCCCCTGATTGCGCAAGATTTTTAGACTTTTGGCAACAGCTTCATTATTCGTCAAAATTAACCCGGCATCGCCAAAAGCGCCGATATTTTTACCCGGATAAAAACTCACGGTTCCGCAATCACCCAGCGTCCCGGCTTTTTTACCTTTGTATTCTGCGCCAAATGACTGTGCCGTATCTTCAATTACTTTTAACTTATATTTATGCGCCAGCTTTAAAATCCTGTCCATATCCGCGCATTGGCCGTAAAGATGCACCGGGATAATCGCTTTAACCTTAAATTTCTTTTTAGCTAATATTTTCTCAATGCTTTCAGGCGAAATATTATAAGTATCGCGATCGATGTCCGCAAAAACCGGCCGCGCCCCGATACTCGCCACTGCCCCTGCCGTAGCATAATAGGTAAAGCTCGGGCAAATTACCCCATCCTGCGGCCCAATCCCCAGCGCGAGCAAAGAAAGAGAAATGGCATCGGTGCCGTTTGAAACTCCAATCGCATATTTGGCCCCGGAGTATTCAGCAACATGCTCTTCAAACCTCTCCACAGTTGCTCCGAGGATAAAGCCGGTATTATCAATTACCTCTTTTATCGCCGCATCTATCTCCTGGCGAAGCGGCGCAATTTGTTTTTTCAAATCTAAAGCTGATATTTTCATAAGTTTTCCTTTTTAACTTAGATTGCTTCACCCTCGCTTGCGCTCGGGTTCGCAATGACACTAGTGTCATTGCGAGGAGCCGTAGGCGACGAAGCAATCCCTAAAAGCAAACACCCTGCATCAACTACCGCATCAACACTCACCTGCCTCAAACATTCCTTATCTTTATCGCAAACCGGCAGGCGGAAATTATTATAACAAGGCCGGCACGGCATATCCCATTTTAAAACCACATGATTATTGGCAAAAGGAAACGGCCCATAAACAACTTCACTCACCGGGCCAAATATAGAAACTGATTTAACTCCCAACGCCACTGCCATATGCATCGGCCCGCCGTCATTAGTAATAAGCAGGCCGCAATTTTTAATTATTGCCGGCAATATTCCCAAATCTGTTTTACCTGTTAAATTGATCGGCTTATTGCGCATGGCAAGCACAATTACATCAGCGATTTTGCGCTCTGATTCATCTCCCACGATCACCACTTTCGCCTTGAACTTTTCCGCCAAATTATCCGCGACCTGGGCAAACTTCAATGCCGGCCAGTGTTTATACGCCGCGTCTTTTCCCCAGCTGCCGCCTGCTCCCGGAACAATACCGATAACTAAATCCTTTTTTTTAACTCCGCAGGAAGTAAGGATATTGCCGGCTTTATGTTCGCTGGCAGGCAAAACAGCTAAATATAAACTTTTATCTTTCGGAAAAATATCCAAGAATTTCAAAAGATCAAGATAATACTCGACAACATGTTTTTCCTGATAACCTGCCAGGTCAATCCGGTGAGTCAAGAACCGGCCCCTGCTTTTATAATTAAACCCTACACGCGTCTTTATCCCGATTATTTTTGTAAATAGACTATAGCGGTGATCCAAAGAGAAATCAAGACAAATGTCAAAATGCTCTTTTTTTATATTCCAAACCAGTTTAAGCGCTTCCCATAAACCCTTAAAAAATGATTCCTGATAAATTTTCTTAAGGTCTCCGCGCGACCCGGTAAAAATCTTATTTATTCCGGGGTTATTTTCAAGAATCGGCTTAACCCGAAAGTTCGACCAATA
>JAHFFR010000011.1:22430-32779 GCA_023247825.1 Candidatus Omnitrophota bacterium | reverse complement strand
CTTTTACCATCAGCATGGTAAATTTATTGATCCCTTTATCAAAGCTGGTTTCTATGCGCATGGTCGAGAGCTTTCGGGAGAGTTCTCCGAATTGGGTGGCGATGCCCGTTTTTATGACTACTCCCAGGGCTGTGCCGCTGACTACGCTGGAACCCATGAAGGCAATATTGGTTAATCCGGTTATAGAGTTGTTTTTTACGGAGACGGCAGATGCGATTTTTTCAATAGGAAAAGATTCGCCGGTCAAAGATGCCTGGTTAATAAACAGGTCTTTGGAGGATATGATCCTTAAGTCGGCAGGGATCATATCCCCCGCGAAAAGATCGACTATATCTCCGGGGACGATCTCCCTGATGCTTATTTCTTTTGACTTGCCGTTACGCAGTACTGTCGCGGTAGTGCGCACCATTTCGCTGAGTTTTTCAGCTGCCTTGCTTGCGCGATGCTCTTGAGTAAAGCCAAGCACAACGCTCATAACCGCCATAAAGGAAACTATTAAAGCGCTTATTTTTTCGCCGAAGAATAACGAGAACGCGCCGATAACAAGCAATACTATAACCAGGGGGTTAAGAAACTTGGAAAAGATTTCTTTGAGGATATTGCGCTTCTTTTTCCTGGCAGGTTCATTAAGGCCGTATTCCAACAGGCGTTCTTTAGCTTCCTGTTCCGAAAGCCCCTTTTGGGAAGTGCCTAACTTCTCAAAGATAATTTCTTTAGCGCAGCCTACATAATCAAACTGCAAGTTTTGAATTTTATGAAGTTCCATTTCGTTATTCTATTGGTTTTACGGTCGAGATAATCGTAAATACGTTGTTTAGGCCCAGACGGGCGCCGGTATCTTTTATGTATACTTTAAAGAAATTTCCTTTTGTGTCCAGGATATTGCAATCAAAATAATTGTCCGGTTTAGCCATGGTGTAGTTAATGAATCCTTCTTTATCCCCTATTTTAAATTTAATCATTTTGGCTATTTTTTGGTTGCCGATATCCGGGGTAAAAACGCTTTTCATAATAATAAAAAAGGCATCGGTAAGATTATCGACTTTGTCAAGGCAGGCATTCATCAGCCGGCGGATAAATTCATGATTGTCCCTTACCCCCTGCTTTTGGACATCAGGATAGAGCTTGATAAAGTCGTTTGGTTTTTGAGGCAAGAGATAAATTGCCGCTTTATGATTGGGATGCCTTTTTTTGTAGTATGTTTTTTTAATTAACTCCTGGATCAGGTTAAAGCCCCTGGGAACTGAAATAGACATTCTGGGAAAGGTCTGCTCGACCAGCGTACCCAGGTATTCGTTGTTGATTTCAGGAGTAAATATTTTTTCTTCCGGTTGCATGCACAATATAGGGATGGTTTTGCAATCCCCGATACCGTAGGAGATGTATTGCCTTAAGATACTTGGGCCGGCAAATTTAATTACAAATGCCAGAGCAAAGCTAAGCGCGATTACGCCGGTTATGTATTTGCGGGATCGTTTAATTTTCATTTATCTTCTTAAGCTCTTCATCTTTGATGGTGAAAGAATGCTCGGGGGCGGGGAACTTTTCTTCGATAACCTCGTTTTTAAAATCCTCGACAGCTTTTAGAATTACAGGTGAAAGATCGGCGTATTTCTTGACAAATTTAGGGGTGTGGTTCGTAAAAAGCCCGAGCATATCGTTGATAACCAGGACCTGTCCGTTACAATAAATCCCGGCGCCGATACCAATGGTTGGGATTTTTATTTTTTTACTGATGAGTTGGGCGATTTTATCCGGAACGCACTCTAAAACAATGGCAAAACACCCTTTTTTTTCAAGTTCTTGCGCCTGCTCAATCAGGGATTTGGCTGTTTGGGCATCTTTACCCCGGCATTTAAAACCCCCGATTTTATCTACGGTTTGCGGAGTTAAACCGATATGTCCCATTACCGGAATACCTGCGCTGATAATTTTTTCAGTTACTTCCAGGCAGCGGTCGAACCACTCCAGCTTTACGCCGCCGCAACCCGCTTCAGAGATAAATCTTTGGGCGTTTTTAACGGATTCTTCCGGGTTAAGCTGATAGGAATCATAAGGCATATCAGCGATCACAAGGGCATTTTTTACCGCGCGGGTTACGGCTTTTGCATGGTGCAGCATTTCCGTCATACCGACCTTAGTAGTTGAATCCAGGCCAAGCACGACATTAGCCAGAGAGTCGCCGACCAGGATTATATCTATTCCGGCTTTATCAACAATGCCCGCCGTAGGATAATCATAGGCAGTCAGCATAGTGATTTTGCGCCTGCCTTTTAATTTGATAATATCGTCGATTTTCATTTTTAGCCGGCTGATTGCTTGTAGCTTGATTCTATGGTATTGATTAAGTCAAGCAGAAACTTGTTGGTTGGCACTTCAATCCCCAGTTCTTGTCCAAGGCGCACGATTACCCCGTTAATAAAATCAACCTCAGTGCGTTTTTTTCTTAATACATCCTGGAGCATCGAAGAAAGGTTTTCGGATGTGCTTTCGCAGACTGCCTCCACTTTTGCCAGCGGGTCATCAAAAATCAGCTTTATGCGTTTTCTTTTGGCAATTCGCGCAGCTTCAGTAACCGCGTCCCTTAAAATTCTTTTTGTGCCTTCATATTCCGTAAGTTTACCGTTAGGTAAGCGGGTAATTGCGCTTAAAGCATTGATACCGACATTAATAATTAGCTTTGACCAGATAAGGCTTTTTATGTCGCGGGTCATTTTAGTTTCAAAGCCCGCTTTATTAAATATTTCGCGGATTGCGCGCATCTCAACCGGAGTCTTTCCGCTACTTGAGCCGATTAAGGTCTCACCGCGGCCGGCGTGGCGGATTTTTCCTAGGGCAATTAGGGTGGCGCCTTCATTAGTTACTCCGCCGATCACCCTTTCTTCTCCGGCAATCTCAGAAATGATTTCTATATTCCCCATCCCGTTTTGCAGGGTTAAAATTTTAGTATCCCTGCCTAAGAGAGGCATTATCTCTTCAGCCGCAGACTTGGTATTAAATGATTTTACGCAGATAAGTATCAGGTCGGCTTTTCCGATATCCGCTATTGCTGAGGTGGCTTTTATTTTCACCTGCCAGGATCCGGAAAGGCCTTCTAAAGAAATCCCGGATTCATTAAGTTTAGCGGCATTCTCTTTATCTTTATCCAAGAGCCAGACATCCTCCTTTGATTTAGCCAGGAATGCGGCAAAAAGGCATCCCATTGCTCCCGCGCCTATGATGACGATTTTCATGCCGCCACCTCGATTTTATTTAATAATTTCTGGGATTTTAATTGGCGGCCGAGATGGAAGTTTAAAAAGGCATTCAGGATTAAGTCCAGTTCTTTTTTTATCTGGGGGTTCATCCCAAGGCTTA
Source organism: Candidatus Omnitrophota bacterium (assembly GCA_023247825.1). Taxonomy (GTDB): domain Bacteria; phylum Omnitrophota; class Gorgyraeia; order Gygaellales; family Profunditerraquicolaceae; genus UBA6249. Next base: position 29,422 of record JAHFFR010000011.1, on the reverse strand, counting down.
AGGAATTTAAAAAACTGTTTTTTTCAATATGCAATACCGTCGCGACTGTCCCGCGGAATATCGAGCGGGCAGCCGGGTCTTTTGGCATGCAAGCCGGGCAAAGCAGGCCCCCCAAAGAAAGGCTGAATTTAGATTGCCCCATTATTTTATCCATACAGGAAACACAGGAATCAAAATGCGGCTTAAATCCCGAAAGCTTAAGCATCTTAATTTTAAAAATAGTTGCGATTTTTTCAGGGTTGTAGTTGGTTTCCAATTCTTTTACGGCATCTAGTGTCAGGTTAAAAATTTCCTCGTTTTTATCTTCAGGCTGCATTATTGAGCCAACCAGTTCCATCATGAAGCCTGCGGTGGCCGTCCTCTCTATGCTTTGCCTTATACCGGTAAAATTATTCAGTTTGTCCGCTTGCGCTACCAAGTGCAGGCTTGAGCGGGTTTTACGGTAAAAGATTATTTCATTCAAAGAGAATGGCTCCAGGTTTGAAGCAAATTTCTCCGGCTCCGTGCGGATCCCCTTAAGTATCCCGCTGATCTTGCCAAACTCTTTGGTGTAAAAATCAACAATTATTGAAGTTTCCCGTAAATCACGCTTGTTTAAAACAAAGCCCTGCGCCTTATCTATCGACATATTGGCTTTCCTTTTTACGCATCAATTTTATTTGAGCTTTGGTGCGGTCGTTGTAGCCGAGTATATGCAATATTCCGTGGGCAACATAGAGGGATAATTCATATTCGGCAGCAGTCTTAAAAGTACCCGCTTGTTTTATCGCGGTGTCAGTAGAAATCATAATATCAGCCAAAAGCACCTTTTTTTTGTTCGCGCCGCTTAAATTAAATGCCAAAACATCGGTTGTGCTGTTGGTTTTATGGAATTTGGCGTTAAATTTCTTGATTAATGGATTATCTACAAAACAGATATTAATCCAGCCGCTCTCTTTTATTTTTTCGCTTTCAAGGATCTTAAGAACTAATTTTTTTATCCTTCCAGGATGGATTGGCAATTTCTTTTGCAGGTTTTTTATGGTTATTTTCACCGGATTTTATTTTTGAGGATAACTTACGCGGCTATGGTATATACCGCTTAATATTTTAATAAAAACACCGGATATCTTGTCAATATCCTTTAAGGTAAGTTCGCACTCGTCAAGCTGTCCGTCGATAAATTTATTATTTATTACCTTGCGTACCATCTCTTCGATTTTATCCGGGGTAGGGTCTTTTAGGGAGCGGGTAGCTGCTTCAACAGAGTCTGCAAGTAAAACAACCGCTGTTTCTTTTGTGTCCGGTTTTGGCCCGGGATAGCGGAATCCTTCTTCGGCTATCTGCTGGTCATCAACTTTACCTTCAAGCGCGCGGCGGTAAAAATAATAAACAAGGCTTGAGCCGTGGTGCTGCTGGATAAAACTCCAGAGCGCAGGCGACAAAGAATATTTTTTAGCCAGATCCAAACCTTCTTTGACATGATTCATGATGATTAGTTTGCTCATCGTCGGCGAAAGGTCGTCGTGGCGGTTGCCTTTTATGTCCTGGTTTTCAATAAAATATTCGGGCTTATGCAGCTTTCCGATGTCATGATAATAGGCGCCGATTCTCGCCAGGAGGCCGTTTGCCCCTACGGCTGCGCACGCAGTATCTGAAAGGTTGCCGACAATAAGGCTGTGGTGGTAGGTACCCGGCGCTTCAAGTATCATACGTTGTAAAACCGGATGGTTTAAATCCGCCAGCTCCAACAGGCTGATGTTGGTTACTGTCGCGAGGATATATTCAAACAAAGGAAGGATACCTAAAGTAATAACGCCGCTCAAGAGGCCGTTGGCTAAAAGTATTAAATACCTTTGGGGCGCGATAATCAGAAAGTCTTCAATAAGAATCAAGCTGGCTAACTGCAATATGCCCGCGATGGCGCCTGCGCGGATTACTTCGGTGCGCCTGCGCGCTCCGCTGGCAAGCAATATTGCGCTTGCGCAGGATGCCATAAAAATAAACCAGGCTTTAAACGGCTCGCCGGTTAAAGTTGCAAGCGGCAGGCTGGTTGCCAGCGATAAAAAATAGGCAACTTCAAGATTGTTAAATAAGAGGACTGCCAGCATAGGGATAATTGCGATAGGAATAAAATAAAAGGGCAATCCCTGTTTAAGAAAAAAATATCCTGCGCAGAAAGAGATCAAAAAAAGAAAACTTAAATTAGTCAGGCCGGCGTTTTTTATCTTTAAGAACTTTTTATAGAAACACAGGTAGAGCAGGATCAGGAAAAATGGGACGGCGGGATTTATGCGGATGATATAGCCGAATACAAATATAAACGCGCAAAAAGCGGCGGAAATCAGTTTGTTTTTATTAAGCAGTTTTTTCATACGCTTCGATTATTCTCATGACTAAAGAATGCCTGACCACATCAGAGCCTGAAAAATAAATAAATTCTATCCCCGCTATTTCTTTTAATATTTCTTGCGCCTGGAGCAGCCCGATAGGCTTACCCTGGGGCAGGTCGCTTTGCGTTATATCCCCGGTAATTACCGCTTTTGAATCAAATCCTAAACGGGTCAAAAACATCTTCATCTGTTCGGCAGTGCAGTTCTGCGCTTCATCAAGAATGATAAAGGCGTCGTTTAAAGTCCTGCCCCGCATATAAGCAAGCGCGGCCACCTCAATTATTCCGGTTTCAATATATTTTTCAATGCGCTCGGCGTCCATCATATCGTATAAGGCATCATAGAGCGGCCGCAAGTAAGGCGAGATCTTTGCCTGCATATCACCGGGAAGAAACCCTAAAGATTCTCCTGCTTCTATGGCCGGCCGGGTTAAAATAATCCTGCGCACTTCCTGTTTTTTTAGCGCCTCTACCGCGCATGCCATCGCCAGGTAAGTTTTACCCGTTCCAGCCGGCCCTATGCCAAAAACAATATCGTGTTTTTCAATCGCCTCAACGTATTGCTTTTGACCCCCTGTTTTCGGGCCAATCTGCCTGCCCCCAAAGGTCCGCGTAATAGCGTTGTCTAATTGCCCCAGCTGTTCGGCCTTCTTTGTTTTTTTCAGGTTGGAGATTAAATAAGCTAAGTCGCTTTGGCTGATTTCCTGATTTCCGCAGCGTAATCCTGTAAGCAGGTACTCAATAAGCCGGCCTGCTTTTTTAATATTGGCCGCGCTGCCGCTTAATTTAAGGTGCTCTCCGCGCAAGGTAAGCTTGACTTTAAATTCTTTTTCAATGCTTTTAATATTAGCATCGTGGGCGCCGATGATCCCCTGCGCTTCGGCTTGGGAATTCAGTCTGATTATTTTATCCATTAATAAATTACTTAAGGTTTTCTTTAGGTTCTTCCATTTTTTCAGGTTTTATTTTTAGCCCGGCTGCGGAAGGGATGTTTATGACCTGTCCGGGATAAAGCTTATCCGGAGCACGCAAAACATCTTTATTTGCTTCATAGATTTTGTGCCATTTTTTGGTTGTGCCAAAGAATTTCTTGGAAATCTTCTGCAGAGTATCATTTTTACCTACGGTATATTTTTCAAAGCCTTGGCCTGTGGAATCGGTTTGTGTTTCTTGTCCCTGATACATCGTTGACTCTTCGCTTCTTGCCAGCGGAGTGGTTGCCGGGCATTTCACGCTGGATTTTTTGGCCAACCCTAATTCTATTTCAAAGACCCTGGTGGTGCGTGTGGAAGGCCTCTCTTTGGGTTCAGGAGCCTGGCCCATAAGGTATCCCCTGTTTCCTGATGATGAAGATAGGTCTTGGTCAACTCTATCGCGGGTTAAGTTATATGTCCTTGCCACGCATCCTGATAATGCTAATGTTGATGCTAATACGCAAATTCCTGCTAATTTAAATCTGTCCATTTTACTTTCCTCCTTTTTTGATGGCTATGCCTAATTCTCTTAATTGCTTATCTTCAACATCTGAAGGCGCGCTGGTTAACGGGCAGAACGCGGCCGAAGTTTTAGGGAAGGTGATTACCTCGCGAATACTTGATTCCGCGGATAGTATTGCTAAGAGCCTGTCTAATCCAAAGGCAACTCCTCCGTGCGGGGGCGCGCCAAACTGGAAAGCCTCAAGAAGAAAACCAAAACGCTTACGCGCCTCCTCCTCTTCTATACCGATAATTTTGAAGATTTTTTCCTGAAGTTCCTGGCGGTGGATTCTTATCGAGCCTGAACCAAGCTCCATCCCATTTAAAACCAAATCATACGAACGTGACCTGATTTTATCCGGTTGTCCTTCTAAATTTGCCGAATCTTCCGCGCAAGGCGCGGTAAAAGGATGATGCTCGCTTTCCCAGCGTTTTTCATCCAGGTTAAATTTAAAAAGAGGGAAATCCACTACCCAGCAAAAAGCAAAATCTGTTTTTGCCTCCGGCCTTAAATCCGGCTTGTCTGATTTATATTTTTCCATCGCTTCTTCATAGCTTATACGCCTAAACGGCACCGGGATATCTATATTCTTTAATTCTTTAAAAATCAGCTTCATTAATCCCTCGGTTAAGGCAAAGACATCTTCCTCATTTATAAAAGACATCTCAATATCCAGCTGGGTAAATTCCGGCTGGCGGTCAGCGCGCAGGTCTTCATCGCGGAAACATTTGGCGATCTGGTAATACTTTTCAATTCCTGAAACCATAAGGATCTGTTTAAATAGCTGGGGCGACTGGGGCAGGGCAAAAAATTTCCCGGGATTTGCCCGGGAGGGAACCAGGTAATCCCGCGCTCCTTCAGGGGTTGATTTGGTAAGAATCGGGGTTTCACACTCAATAAAATCTTTGTTTCCCAGGTAATTACGGATGGCCTTATAAAGATTGCTGCGCAGGAGCAGATTATTAAAGACTTTATTCCTTCTTAAATCAAGGTAGCGGTACTTGAGCCGTATCTCTTCAGTTATATCGATATCGTCCTGAATTTCAAACGGCGGTGTATTGCTGGGATTCAATATTTCAAGTTCCTTGGCTAAAATTTCAACTTCCCCTGTGCCCAGTTTCTGATTAATTGTATTGACCGGCCGCCTGTTTACTATTCCCTTTAGCTTAATTACAAATTCACTTCTAAGCTGCTGGGCTGATTCATAAGCATCCCCTGATTCTTTAGGGATGAAAACCGCTTGTGTAAGGCCATAACGGTCGCGGATATCAATAAAGACAAGCTTGCCATGGTCGCGCCTTTTGGCAACCCAGCCGCAAAGTATAACTTCTTTTCCTGCATCAGCGCAAGTTAGTTGGCCGCAGGTATGCGTCCTTAGCATTTTAATTCCTTAATTAAGTTTTCTATGGGAATCTCCCTTTGAGTGCTTTTTGACATATCTTTAACGCAGATATTATTCTTTTTTAATTCATCGTCACCTAAGATTAAGACTCTGTTTGCCCTTGCGTCATTGGCCGCGCGCATTGCGCCTTTTAAAGATTTGTTCAGGTAATCTGTATCGCAGGGGATTTCTGCGGCCCTGAGCCGGTTTAATATTTTTAGCCCGGCAGATTTTGCGGTTTCTCCCAGGCTGATCAGGTACACTAATTTTTCTTGAGGTTTTTCCGTTAAGCTGTTTTTGGCCAAAAGCAGGCGTTCTACGCCAAAAGCAAAGCCAATTCCTCCTAAATCCGGGCCGCCTAATTCTTTTACTAAAGTATTATAACGGCCGCCTGCGCCGATGGCGTCCTGGCTGCCTAAATCCGGATGCGTAATTTCAAATACAGTGCGGTTGTAGTAATCAAGGCCGCGCACAAGCCAGGGAACGACTTCAAATATTATATTCAAATTATTTAATTCATTTTTTACCTTATTGAAATGCCCGAGGCATTCGGGGCAGAGATAATCGAAAGACGGGCAAAGTTCCCTGATTATTTTTTGACAAGCTTCATTCTTACAGTCGAGTACCCGTAATACATTATTTTTGATTCTTTCCCGGCAATCGGGACATAGCTGGCTTGATTTTTTCTGCAGTTTTTCTTTTAAACCCAGGCTTAATGCCTGTTTATCTTTTTGGCAGCCAAGGCTGTTAATTTTAACTTTATATCCCGTTATACCGAAACTCCTGAGTAGTTGTTCAGCCAAGCTGATTACTTCCACATCAAGAATTGCTTCTTGTGAGCCGATTACTTCAACGCCAATATGATGAAACTGGCGCAGCCTTCCTTTTTGCGGCCGTTCAAGGCGGAACATCGGGCCGATATAATATAATTTCGCCAAACCCGCCTCTTTGTCTAAATTATTTTCAAGGTAACTGCGCACAATTGAAGCAGTCCCTTCCGGCCGCAAGGCGTAGGTATCTTCCTGATTATGGATAAGAAACATCTGTTTTTGCACAATTTCAGCAGTGGCGCCTAAAGTGCGGTTAAAAAGGGAGACTTCTTCTATTATGGGAGTGCGGATTTCCTGATAATTATAAAGAGAGAAAATCTTACGTGCTGTTGTTTCAATTGTCTGCCATGAGGAAACCTCCTTAGGCAGTATATCTTTAGTGCCCGGAACTCGTTTAAACATAGATTACTTGTTAGTTTTACAGGTTTACTTAATTTTTTGCTTCATTTCCAAGCCAGCCTTGAAGACAACTACTTTTCTTGGTGGGACAGGGATAACCTGATTGGTGCGCGGATTTCTGCCTGTGCGGCTTCTTCGTTGTTTTACTTTAAAAACACCAAAATTACGCAATTCAATTTTTTCGCCCCTGACTAAAGCATCCACAATACAATCAAAGGTTTTTTGCACCACTTGTTTAACGTCAATTTGTTTTAAATTGCTTTCATCAGATACTTTTAGGATAATATCTTTCTTAGTCATCGTAAGCCCTCCAATTGCTAAGTATAATAACAGCAAAAAGTTACAGTGTCAAGAAAAAACTGGCTAAAACTAAATTACAACCGATAATCTTTCTTCCCCCAATAACTCATCCAGATCCTGGATAAGTTTTTCGTTCGGGCTGACATAAAGGCTTTCACCTACAACCAGCTGCACGCGGGATTTTGAGGGCGTATCAAGGCGCAAATATACGGGAATATTCCCCCGGTAATCTCCA
>JAHFFR010000011.1:20845-22330 GCA_023247825.1 Candidatus Omnitrophota bacterium | reverse complement strand
ATCCTGGATAAGTTTTTCGTTCGGGCTGACATAAAGGCTTTCACCTACAACCAGCTGCACGCGGGATTTTGAGGGCGTATCAAGGCGCAAATATACGGGAATATTCCCCCGGTAATCTCCAAGCAGGGTTTTTAAGGATTCAAAAATATTTTCCCTTATCCCGGATAAATTAATATTCATCGCGGTAATTAATTTATAAATCTCCTCAAATGGAAAAAGATCCTCGGCAATTATCTTCGGGGTCTCTTCTTTGAGGTCCAGGACGCCGCGGATATGGACTATGGTATTTGGCTGGATATAGCTGCCTATTTTGGCAAAAGCGCGCGGGAAAACCAGCACTTCCACTGAGCCGTCCAGATCCTCTAATTTTAATATTGCCATTTTTTCCTGTTTGGCGCGCGTAACCGTGTGTTTAATTTTAACAATCAGCCCGACTATTTTTATCGAATCCTGGTCCTTATGCTCATGCAGATTAGATGTGGAGCAAGAGGTAAAACGCTTGAGTTGCTTGGCATAGCGGGCCAAAGGATGGCCGGAAACATAAAAACCGAGCATATCCTTTTCAAAAGCAAGCAATTGCGGTTCCGGCCATTCTCTTATATCGGGTAAATTGTTCGCAGTTTTTCCAAATCCATTATCGTTTAAAACCTGGTCAAAAAAAGAAAGCTGGCCGCTTGATTTTTCCTTTCGGATCCTTTGAGCGCCTTCTAAGACCGAATCCAGGCTGGCAAACATTTTGGCTCTTGATACGCCAAAATAATCCAATGCCCCGCATTTAATCAGGCTTTCTAAAACCTTTCGGTTTGCCAATCTTAAATCCACCCTGCTGCAAAGGTCATCCAGTGAATTAAATTTTTGGCCTTTTCTTGCATTAACAATAGATTCGGCTGCCCCATGGCCCACGTTTTTTATGGCCAAGAGCCCGAAACGGATGGTTTTTTCATCTTCTACCTTGAAAAGCGCCTCGCTTTCATTTATATCAGGAGGCCGCACTTTTAAACCCATACGTTGCGCTTCATTCACATATTCGACAACCTTGTCGGTATTATCACGTTCTGAAGTAAGTAAAGCGGCCATAAATTCCACGGGATAATTTGCTTTTAAATAGGCGGTGCGATAGGAAATCAAGGCATAGGCCGTTGAATGACTTTTATTGAAGCCATAGCCGGAAAAATATTCAATTAAGTCAAATATTTTGCTGGCCGTCGTCTCTTTTATCCCGTTTTTAATGCATCCGTTAATAAAGTTTTTTCTTTCCTTTTCCATAACTTCGGGGATCTTTTTACCCATGGCTTTACGCAAAATATCCGCTTGGGCCAGTGAAAATCCCGCGAGGGTGAATGCGATTTGCATAATCTGTTCCTGATAAACCATAATTCCGTAAGTTTCTTTAAGGATAGGCTCTAATTTAGGGTGTTCATATTTAATAGGAATAATTCCGTGCTTGCGTTTCATAAAATCATCAAGCATTCCCGAGCCGATCGG
>JAHFFR010000011.1:0-20745 GCA_023247825.1 Candidatus Omnitrophota bacterium | reverse complement strand
ATGCGGTCAACCTCCGCGTAAGCCACTCCCATGACCCGGCCCACATCCCTGATTACCGCCCTCGCCTGCATTGTCCCAAAAGTAATGATTTGAGCGACATTTTCCTGGCCGTATTTTTTAGTCACATAATCAATTACCTCCTGCCTGCGTTCATAGCAAAAATCAATATCAATATCCGGCAGTCCCATGCGCTCGGGATTTAAGAATCTTTCAAAAAGAAGCCCGTATTTTAACGGGTCTAGATCGGTAATCCCCAAAAGAAAACTTACCAAACTGCCTGCGGCTGAGCCTCTTCCCGGCCCGACGGGAATGCCCTGGCTTTTAGCGTAAGCAATAAAATCCCAGACGATTAAAAAATAACTGATAAAGCCCATATCTTTTATAATCTTTAACTCATGCTCAAGGCGCCTCAAAGCGTCAGGATCATTCTTAAACTCTTTTTCAGCCATGCCTTTTTCGCAAAGCTCAAGCAGGAAATCTTCCTTATCTTTTCCTCCGGGAGGGCTGAATTTAGGCAGGTGCATTTTGGTAAAGTCTAATTCCAGGTTACAGCGCCGCGCAATTTCTATGGTATTTTTTATTGCCTCAGGGTAATCGGAGAATATTTTTTTCATCTCTTCGGGAGAACGGAAATAAAATTCATCCGTCTGAAAACGCATGTGCTTAGGATCATCAAGGGTGGTCTGGGTTTGAATGCAGAGTAATGCTTCGTGGGCCGCGGCTTTATCTTTGGCGGGGTAATGCACGTCGTTTGTCGCAACTATCGGTATGCCAAGCTCCTTGGAAATTTTAATTAACCCATCGTTGGCAATTTTTTGCTCAGGGATGGAGTTGGCTTGAACCTCTAGGAAAAAATTGCCTTTTCCAAGTATATTCTGGTAATTGTCAGCGGCTTTTAGGGCATCATTAAAACGTTTTTGCAGCAGGAGAGAGGCAACTTCTCCTTTTAGGCAGGCGGATGAGCCGATTAATCCTTTAGCATATTGGCAAAGGGTATCTTTATCAATACGCGGACGGTAATAAAACCCTTCGAGGTAGCCGATAGAAACCAGCTTGATTAAATTATGATACCCTTCTTCATCACGAGCTAAAAGAATTAAATGGTTGGCCGCATCTTCTATTCCGCCGGAACTTTTATCCAGCCTGCTAAGCGGTGCGACGTAAACCTCACAGCCGATAATCGGCTTGATTCCCGCTTTTTGAGCTTCTAGGTAAAATTCAATCGCGCCGAACATGTTGCCATGGTCGGTAATCGCAAGCGAATCCATTTTGAAACTCTTGGCAATGGAAAGTATTTCAGGTATACGGCAGGCCCCGTCAAGAAGGCTGTATTGCGTGTGAAGATGAAGGTGGACAAATTCAGAATTTATTCCCACTCGATTGTTGCCGGCGGCTTAGAGCTTATATCGTAAACAACCCGGTTAATCCCTCTAACTTCGTTGATGATGCGATTAGAGATTTTTTCTAATACTTCATAAGGCAGCTTAACCCAGTCAGCGGTCATGCCGTCAAAGCTGGATACACAGCGAAGGGCCGCGACATTTTCATATGTACGCTCATCGCCCATAATTCCCACGCTTTTTATGGGCAGTAGCACAGCGAATGATTGCCAGACCTGCTCATATAAACCGGCTTTTGAAATTTCCTCAATAACGCGTTTATCCGCTTCGCGTAAAAGATCGAGGCGTTCTTTATTTACATCGCCGATGATCCTGACTGCCAGCCCCGGCCCGGGAAATGGCTGGCGCTGAATAATATTTTCAGGTAAACCCATCTGCCTGCCGATTTGGCGCGCTTCATCCTTAAATATTTCTCTTAACGGTTCAATTAGTTTAAGCTTCATCTGCGCAGGCAGCCCGCCTACGTTATGATGGCTTTTAATCCTTCTGCTCGGGCCGCCTGTCGGCGATACGGATTCAATTACATCCGGGTAAAGGGTCCCCTGGCCTAAGAATTTTGCGCCTTTGGTCTTTTTTGCCTCTTCCTCAAATACTTTGATAAATTCATGTCCGATAATTTTTCTTTTTTCTTCAGGGTCGGTTACCCCTTTTAACCGTTCAAGGAACCTCTTGCTTCTATCAACATAACTTAGGTTAAGATGGTACATATCTTTAAATACGCTTTTGACCTGCTCTGCTTCGCCTTTTCTCAGCAAGCCGTTATCGATAAAAATACAGCGTAAGTTTTTGCCGATCGATTTATGGATTAATAAAGCGGCGACAGAAGAATCCACCCCTCCGCTTAAGCCTAGCACAACCTTGTCACGGCCAACAATCTTTTTGATATTTACTATTGATTCTTTAATAAATGACTGCATGGTCCATCTGCTTGAGGCGCCGCAGGCCTTAAATAAGAAGTTGCTTAAAATCTGGCTGCCTTTTTCCGTATGGGTTACTTCCGGGTGAAACTGGACGGCGAATATCTTTTTCTTATTGTTCGAGATTGCGGCAATCGGGGTATTGGTAGTGTGGGCGATAGTATGGAATCCCGGAGGCATTTTAGTTACATAATCTCCGTGGCTTGCCCAACAGGTAAAATTACCCGGAAGATGGTTAAAAATATCCCGGTTATCATCAATAAATAATTCCACTTTGCCGTATTCCCGCTCGCGGGTATGCTTGACCTTGCCGCCTAAGAGTTCGCAGATTACCTGCATTCCATAGCAAATACCCAGTACAGGTACGCCTAATTTAAAAATATTTTTATCCGGATACGGCGATTTTTTGTCAACTACTGAAGCCGGGCCTCCGGAAAGGATTATCCCTTTGGGGTTTAAGGCAGCAATCTCTTTTGCCGGCATGTTGTAAGGAACAATTATTGAAAAAACCTTGTTCTCTCTTACTCTTCGGGCAATTAACTGTGTGTATTGTGAGCCAAAATCCAGTATTAATATTGTTTGCCGCATCATTTTCCCATCCCTACCCTCTGGCCTACCTGAAATATTTTTCCTTCTGTCTGAATGGAAGGGGCAATAATAATTTCCACATCATGCATTTCTTTTAAGTTTGTTGCCCCGAGCGAGCCCATCGATGTTTTTAACGCGCCGAGCAGGTTTTGCGAGCCGTCATCTACTTTTGCCGGGCCCAGCAGGATTTCTCTTAAAGCCCCGGTAGTTCCTACCTGGATACGGGTTCCGCGGGGAAGATTAACATGTGAAGTAGCCATCCCCCAGTGGAATCCTCTTCCAGGGGCTTCTTTGGCGCGCGCAAAACTTGAACCGATCATCACGCTGTCCGCCCCGCAGGCAAAAGCCTTGCAGATATCCCCGCCGCGGTTCATTCCGCCGTCAGTAATAATAGAAACATATTTTCCTGTGCGTTTAAAATAAAAATCACGGGCGCAGGCTGCATCAATCGTTGCGGTAACCTGGGGCACTCCGATCCCTAATACGCCGCGTGTTGTGCATGCTGCTCCAGGGCCGACGCCAACAAGCAGGCCGCTGGCCCCTGTCGCCATAAGCTCTAAAGTCGTTTCATAGGTTACGCAGTTTCCGAGGATAACCGGAATTTTTATGGATTTGCAGAATTTCTCAAGGTTAAGTGTTTTATACTGGGTAGAGATGTGCTTAATGGTAGTAACTGTGGATTGTATGACAAAAATATCGCATCCGGCGCGAACGGCTAGTTTTGAAAACTTTTCGGCATTAGCCGGTATACAGCTTACTACTGCCATGGCCTTTGCTTTCTTAATTTGGGCGACTCTCTTTGAGACTAATTTTTCCTTTATGGGAGTCGTGTAAACTTCCTGGATTAGCTCTGTGGCCTTGGCAGGAGTAGCCTTGGCAATCTCCTCCAATACTTCATCGGGATTTTCATAGCGGGTTTGAATTCCATCAAGGTTTAAAACAGCTATTCCCCCTAAGCGGGACATTTCAATCGCAAACTTTACATCTACTACTCCGTCCATGGCCGCGGCGAGTATAGGTATTTTAAAATTTTTCCCGCTAAATTTAAAGCTGGTATCAACTTCATTGGGATTTACGGTTTGTGACCCGGGAACTAAAGCAATTTCGTCAAAGCCATAACATCTCCTTGCTCTTTTATTTATACCTAACCACTCCGCCATCTTGAATTCTCCTTATTATAGTATTAACCTGTTGATTTGTAATAAGTTATGAATATTTCGCCTCATTTGGAGAAATTACTGAAAGGATTACAAATTTTATAATAATACTATAAGTTTGTCAACAAGTATTTTGGAAAGAAAAGGGACGTTTCCTTTTAAGGAAAACGTCCCTTTTTATGTTTTTGTTTTGTTCTTTAAAGTTTAATACATTCCTCCACCCATGCCGCCCATTCCACCCATGCCGCCACCCGGCATTGGAGGCATCTTCTCGTCCTTTTCCGGTTTATCGGCGATTAGGGTTTCAGTTGTAAGCAGTAATGCGGCAATACTGGAAGCGTTCTGCAGGGCTGAACGAGTTACTTTTGTAGGATCGATTACGCCGGCATCGATCATATCCACATAGGCATCTTGGCTGACATCATAACCTACATTAGTTTTTTCCTGCTTGATCCTTTGCACAACTACTGAGCCTTCAAGGCCTGCGTTTAAAGCAATCTGCCTTAAAGGTTCTTCAATGGCGCGCTTTACGATGTTTGCGCCGATTTTTTCGTCACCTTCCAGCTTTAATTTATCTAAAGAAGGAATTGTGCGGATAAGCGCGACACCGCCTCCGGGAACAATGCCTTCCTGGGTGGCGGCGCGGGTTGCATGCAGGGCATCTTCTACGCGGGCCTTCTTTTCTTTCATTTCAGTTTCAGTGGCCGCGCCAACGTTAATTACCGCGACCCCGCCGGATAATTTAGCCAGGCGTTCCTGTAATTTTTCTTTATCATAATCTGAATCAGTATCTTCGATCTGTTTCTTTAGCTGGCTGATCCTGGCTTTGATCGCCGCGTCCTTTCCAGCTCCCTCGACAATCGTGGAATTTTCTTTGTCAATTTTTATTCTTTTAGCGCGCCCGAGGTCCTCGACATCAACGTTTTCAAGCTTGATGCCTAAATCTTCGGTCAGCGCTTTTCCGCCGGTTAAAATGGCGATATCTTCGAGCATTGCTTTACGCCTGTCTCCATAACCCGGGGCTTTTACCGCGCATGCGACAAAAGTACCGCGGATTTTATTAACTACTAAAGTTGCCAAAGCCTCTCCGTCAACTTCTTCGGCAATAATTAATAGCGGTTTACCCACGCGGGCAATCTTTTCCAATAAAGGAAGGATATCTTTAATCGAGGATATCTTTTTTTCATAAATGAGGATATAAGCATCTTCCAGAAGCACTTCCATTCTTTCGGCATCAGTTACAAAGTAAGGCGATAAATATCCCTGGTCAAACTGCATGCCTTCCACAACGTCTAATGTAGTAGCGGTTGATTTTGCTTCTTCAACCGTGATTACTCCGTCTTTTCCCACTTTATCCATTGCCTCGGCAATCAGCTCACCGATGTTAGTATCTGAGTTGGCGGCGATACTGGCAACCTGGGCAATTTCCTTTTTGTCTTTGATCGGGGTAGAAAGCTTTCCCAGCTCTTCGACTATTCTTATAACTGCTTTTTCAATCCCGCGTTTTAATTCCATAGGGTTTGATCCCGCGGTAACATTTTTCAATCCTTCGCGGTAAATCGATTCAGCCAAAACTGTCGCGGTAGTGGTTCCGTCGCCGGCAATATCAGAAGTTTTTTCGGCAACTTCCTTGACCATCTGGGCGCCCATATTCTCAAAAGGGTCTTCCAAGTCTATCTCTTTAGCTACGGTTACACCGTCCTTGGTAATGGTCGGTGAGCCGAATTTTTTATCAATTACTACATTGCGGCCTTTGGGGCCTAAAGTTACTTTTACCGCAGCGGCAAGCTGCTCAACTCCCGCTAAAATTTTGCGGCGGGCATCATCACTGTACAATAATTGTTTTGCCATAAATCCTCCTTGTGTAAAGACACAGCACCGGCGCAATTCCAATTAGCGCCGGGTGTCTTTATTTAATGATTGCTAAAATATCTTCTTCGCGCAGAATAAGTAATTCTTCGCCTTCTTTGGTTGTAATCTCATTGCCGGAATATTTTCCGTATAATACCTTGTCCCCAACCTTTACCTCGGGGGCCTGTATAGAGCCATTCTCCAGCACTTTGCCTTTTCCTACGGCTACGACTTTAGCCTCCTGCGGTTTTTCTTTTGCAGTATCAGGCAGGACAATGCCGCCTTTGCTTTTATTCTCTGCCTCTTGCGGCTTGACCACAATGCGATCACCCAATGGTTTGATTTCCATCCTGTCACCTCCTTAAAATAACGGTTATTAATTTAAATTTAGCACTCTTTTTCCCAGAGTGCTAATTATAGATAAAAAAAATTTCTTGTCAAGAGTTTTTTCTAAATTAAACGCACCGGTTTTTTAATTTCAACAGGACAGTCATTTACGATGCCTGTAATTTTATCGCTACTGCTTGCTAATACAAATTTATCCTGCTTGTATTCAAAATTCAAATTATAATTTGTGGTGACCGTATAGAAATACGGGTTGTTGTCGCTGACATCAGGAGAATGGTTCTTTTCAACAAAGAGGTCCTCCTTTATAACTACTACCGCTTTATAAGCGGTTGCAAGGGATTCGCTGCGGACCACGTCATTTTTGATAACAGCATACTTATATCCTCTTAAGTAATAATCATAATGGCCCGCGGAAATCTTGAAAGTTGACGACAGTTTTTCCCAGCTTTGTTCAAGGCGGGTGCCCAGCTTACTATCTTTATCCTTCTTGGCAGAATCTATCCACGCATCAGTCGCCTGGCCTAAAGTATAATAAAGTTTCGTTATCAGGATATCCTGTTCCTGCTGTTTTTTCATCTCGTAATTCCTTAATGCCTGCTCAAAAACCGCGGCTGGGTCAGCATTATCTTTAGCCTTATTTGCTTCCTGCGCAAAGGATACCGCGCTAAAGCAGGTGATTATCAGGATAATTAAAATCTTAAGCGCGTTTTTTAATTTCATTAATATAAATGAGATTTATCCCTTTTAAGGTTAAATTCCTGTCAATTATTATTTTTATCCCCGAATATTTTTTAATTAAAGGAATATTGCCTCCTGTGCCCAGGACTAAAGCGTTTTTGCCGGTATATTTTTTAATCCTGGCTATTAATTCTTTACATAAGGCTGCCGTGCCAAAAACAACGCCGCTTAAAATACTGTTTTTCGTATCGCGGGCAATAATTCCTTTCGGCTCATGCAATTTAATAGACGGCAGGAGGGCTGTTTTCTCTCCCAGGCTTTTAAGGGAAATCTCCATTCCCGGGACAATTAATCCGCCCAGGTATGCTTTATTTTTAGAAACCACATCAAAGGTAATGGCAGTGCCGGAATCTATGACAACTAAAGGCGCCGAGTAAAAAGCGCAGGCAGAATAAGCATTTACAAGGCGGTCCTGGCCCAATTGACTTGGGTTTCGGTAAAGATTTTTTATGGGGACGAGCACTTCTTTACCTATTAGATAGGGCCGTCTTCCAGTCAGAAGCTTTAAATCCTTTTGCAGGATTTTAGTCAGTTTCGGCACAACACTGCATATAACAGTATCGGAAATTTCAAGATAATCTTTTAATTCTTCCGCAAGTTTTATTTTTGAATATGCCTTTACCGGTATGTAAAACTGTTTTTTTATATTTTTGCCTGCGAAAATTGCGGCGGATATATTAGTATTTCCGATGTCAATTGCCAGTAGCATTGCGCATCTCCTTTATCTTGTCTCTTAACCCGGCTGCTTTTTCAAATTGTAAATTCCGCGCAGCCAGTTCCATTTCATATTCTAACCCACTTATATATTTATTCAACTGGTATTGTTCTTTTGGCTGGCCGGTTAGCTCGCGGACGAAATCATCCGCTTGTTCCAGCTCCGCGATCCCTTCTTTAATTGACCTTTTGATAGAACGGGGGGTAATTTTATTATTCCGGTTATATTCCTCTTGGATAGCCCTCCTGCGGTTGCTTTCACTGATTGCCTTTTTCATCGAGCGGGTGATTGTATCGGCATACATAATTACCGTCCCGTTTATATTGCGTGCCGCCCGTCCGCCTACCTGAATAAGGCTGGTAGCAGAGCGCAGGAACCCTTCTTTATCCGCATCTAATATAGCTACCAGCGAAACCTCCGGTAAATCCAGCCCCTCACGCAGGAGATTGATTCCTACCAAGCAATCAAATTTTTTCTGGCGCAGCTCCTTTAATATTACGGAACGCTGGATAGTTTGTATCTCCGAGTGCAGGTATTTTACTTTTATCCCCTTCTCCTGGAGATAATTAGCTAAATCCTCGGAACTCCTTTTTGTAAGCGTGGTTACCAGCACCCTTTCATTATTTTTGGAGCGTTCTTTTATCTGCCGGATCAGGTCTTCTATCTGGCCGTCTGTCGGTTTAACAATAATTTCAGGATCAATTAATCCGGTAGGGCGGATAATCTGTTCAGTCGGCAAATTACCGCTTAATTTCAGTTCATATTCATCGGGCGTGGCTGAAACAAAGACAAATTGCTTTGTTAAGTGATTGAATTCATTAAATTTTAGCGGCCGGTTATCCAGGCACGACGGAAGCCTGAAACCGTAGTTTACCAGGGTCTCTTTCCTTGCCCTGTCTCCGGCATACATCCCTCTTATCTGGGGTATAGTTGCGTGCGATTCGTCGATAATGGCCAGGAAATCGCCTTCAAAATAATCAATCATTGAATATGGCCGGGAGCCGGCGGGCCGGCCGCTTAGATGCCGGGAATAATTTTCTATTCCGTGGCAATAACCGATTTCTTTGAGCATCTCTAAATCGTAGTTTGTGCGGGATTCCAGGCGCTGGGCCTCAAGCAGTTTATTTTTTTCTTTCAAGATTTTTAACTGCCCGGACAATTCCGCTCTTATTGATTTTATTGCGCTGTCTATCCTGCCTGCGGAGGCAATAAAATGTTTTGCCGGATAAATCGCCGCTTTATCAACCTGATTCAGTGTCTGCGCCGAAACCGGGTCAATTACCGAAATTTTAGTTATTTTTTCATTAGTTAATTCTACGCGTAATGCCTGTTGGCTGTAGGATGGGAATATTTCAACTACATCACCGCGGACTCTTAAATTTGCGCGTTTAAATTCATAGTCATTACGCTCATATTGAATCTGAATAAGCTTGGCAACCAGCTCATCGCGGCCGATTGGTTGATTTTTATTTAAGGTTAGCAACATCTCCCGGTAATCCTGGGGAGAGCCTAAATTATAGATGCAGGAAACCGAGGCCACGACAATTACATCTTTTCGGCTCATAAGCGAGGTGGTCGCGGATAACCGCAGGCGATCCAGGCGTTCATTTATCGAGGAATCTTTTTCTATATAAGTATCCGTTGAAGGGATATATGCTTCCGGCTGGTAGTAATCGTAATAACTTACAAAATATTCAACCGAATTGTGCGGGAAAAATTCCTTGAATTCGGAATAAAGCTGGGCGGCTAATGTCTTATTATGCGAGATTACCAGCGTTGGTTTATTTACTTTGGCGATTACATTGGCAAGAGTAAAGGTTTTACCGCTGCCGGTTGTGCCTAAAAGCGTATTATAACGCGTATTGGCAAGAATGGCTTTGGAAAGATTCTGTATTGCTTTGGGTTGGTCACCGCATGGACGGAAACGGGAAACCAATTTAAATTTTTCCATGGGGCTGAATTTTAGTTGTGTTTTTAGGCAAGCTCTAGGCTTAAATCTACGGATTCTACAGAATCGGTTAACTCGCCAACAGAGATTATTTCAACACCTGTTGCGGCGTATTTTTTTATATTGCCAAGATGTATGCCTCCGCTTGCCTCTAACTTAAAAATCCGCCTGCCCCTGATTTTCACTGCCTGCTTAATATCTTTGATTTTCATATTATCAAGCATAATAACATCAGGATTAAGGCGCAAGGCGCGCTTGAATTCATCCAAACTCTGCGCTTCTATTTCAATTTTATAGCCTTTAGGGATGTTTGGCAGGTTCAGATAACCGCCGAGAATTTTTAAGTGGTTATCTTTAATCAGAAGCATTTCATCAAGGCGCATCCTGTGGTTATAGCCTCCGCCTGTCCTGACCGCGTATTTCTGTAATTCCCTCAGGCCGGCTATAGTTTTGCGGGTATCGGTAATCTTTGTTTTAAATGGCGCTATTTTTTTGACAAATTTACGCGTTTTTGTGGCAACCCCCGACATTAAAGACAGCAAATTCAAAGCGACCCTTTCCGCTTTTAAAATGCTGCGGGCCTTGCCGGTTATAACAGCAATAGTTTGTTTAGCCAGAACATTCCTGCCGTCTTTAGTTTTTTTCCCGAAATTTATTCCGGGGTCTATGGCCTTAAATACTCTTTCGGCAACACCAATTCCGCAGAGCAGAAAATCCTCTTTGGCAATTATTTTAGCCCTTATTTTTTTATTTTCCGGGATAGTAAGCCGGGTGGTGATATCACCGCCTCCGATATCTTCGGCTAATGCCTGCGTAATTAGAAGGTTAAGTTCTTTAGGATTGATCCGGGGGGTTTTTTCGGATAAAAAATATTCATCCCGCACCTTTGATAAGGCGCGGGATTTATCGTAAGCCATTTTTAATCGCCTCTAATTTAATAATCTGCGTTTGCATGTCCGTTAATTTGGTTTTTTCCGCATCCACAATTTCCTTGGGGGCGCGTCCTGTAAAATTCTTATTCGCCAGCATTAATTCTTTATTCCTGACCTCCGATTGCAGTTTATCGATTTTACTTTGAGTCTTTTTAAGCTGTTGGGCCGCATCAATTAATCCGGATAGCGGCATTATAATATGCATATCTTTGAGCACCGCGGTATATTGGTTATTCTGTGGAATGTATTTTTCAACGATGCTCAAATTATTAATCCTGGCTAAATTTCTAATATAATCGAATAAAGGCTGCATTGATTTTTCGGATACCTTATCCGGTATGGCTAATTTAATATCAATGAAGCCGGAAGGATTGACTTCGAGTTCCGCGCGCATATTCCTGATTGTATTAATAATATCAAAAGCTGCCTGCATCTGCGCTTCAGCTTTGGGGCTGATTAATTCTAGCTGTTGATGCGGCCATTTCTGCTGCATAATCGAATCTTTGGCGCCCGGCAGGCGCTGCCAGATCTCTTCGGTTATAAAAGGCATAAAAGGATGGATTATCCTTAAGGTTTTCTCAAGGACTTTATACATAACTACCTGGGTTTGTTTTTGAGCTATTTGCGGTTTGATTAATTCCAGGTACCAGTCGCAAAATTCATGCCAAAAAAACGAGTATAAACTATTTAGCGCCTCATTAAATTTATAACTGTTTAGGTCCTTCTCTACTTTACCTAGGGTTGAATAAAAGCGGCTTAATATCCAGCGGTTGGCGATATCCGGCTTCTGGTTTTTAAAGAAAACGCACAGGTCGGCATTAACTTCTTCGGGCTTAAGATTTATTAAAACAAACCTCGAGGCATTCCAGATTTTATTGGCAAAGTTCCTGCCTTGTTCAAACCTTTCTTTGGAAAGAAAAACATCCTGGCCGGCTGAGGTTATGGATATAAGGCTGAAGCGCAAAGCATCCGTGCCGTATTCAGCGATGATCTCTAAGGGGTCGATAACATTGCCCAGGGATTTAGACATCTTTTTGCCTTCAACATCGCGCACCGTGCCGTGGATGTAAACATCCTTAAAAGGCAGCTGTTTCTTAAATTCAAACCCTGCCATAATCATGCGCGCTACCCAAAAAAAGATGATTTCCGGAGCAGTAACTAAAGTTGAAGTGGGATAAAAATATTTCAAATCGGCGGAGTCATCCGGCCAGTAGAAGGTGGCAAACGGCCAAAGCCAGCTGGAAAACCAGGTATCTAAAACATCCTGATCCTGGATTAGTTCAGTTGATTTACACTTGGGGCATTCTAAGGGTTTTGTCCGGGAAACAATAATGCCGTCTTTTTCATTCAAGGAATTACAATTTTTACAGTAATAAACCGGTATGCGGTGGCCCCACCAAATCTGGCGGGAGATGCACCAGTCCTGGATATTTTCCATCCAATTCAGGTAAACCTTGGCCCAGCGGTCAGGATAAAATTTTATTTTTCCTTTTTTTACAGCTTCAATCGCGGGTTTTGCCAGCGGCTTGGTTTTAACAAACCACTGTTTTGATAAGTACGGCTCAACAATGGTATGGCAGCGGTAACAGTGCCCCGCGGAAATCGTATGCGGCGTAATTTTTTCCAAGCACCCCAGTGATTTTAAATCCTCGAGCACTGCCTCTCTTGCGCGAAACCGGTCAAGCCCTGCGTATTTTTGCGCCAGGGCATTCATTTTGCCGTCGGGTGCCATCACATTAATAAATTCTAAGCCGTGTTTTTTACCCAGGGCGTAATCATTGGGATCATGGGCCGGGGTAACTTTTACGGCGCCGGTTCCAAATTGCATATCCACAAGGGGGTCTGCGATAATTTTTATTTGGCGGCCAACCAAAGGAAGGGCCAATACCTTGCCGATATATTTTTTATAACGTTTATCTTTCGGGTTTACCGCGACGGCAGTGTCTCCCAGCATGGTTTCAGGCCGGGTTGTGGCAACAGTAATAAATTCGCTTGGTTTATCTTTCAGCGGGTATTTAAGATAGTAAAGATGCCCCTGTAATTCCGCATGAGCTGCTTCCTCATCGCTTAAGGCAGTCTGGCAGCGGGGGCACCAGTTAATAATATAGCTTCCCCGGTAAATTAACTTTTTTTCATAAAGCCTGACAAAAACTTCCACGACCGCCCTTGAATAATCTTTGTCCATGGTAAAACGCAGGCGGCTCCAGTCACAGGAACAACCGAGTTTTTTCAACTGGTGGATTATGGTCGAGCCGTATTGTTCTCTCCATTCCCAGACCCTGGCAATAAATCTATCGCGGCCTAAGTCCTGCCGTTTACATCCCTCTTTAGCCAAAGCTTTTTCCACGACATTTTGGGTCGCAATCCCCGCATGGTCGGTGCCGGGCATCCAGAGGGTTTGGAAACCTTTCATCCTTTTGTAACGGATTAAAATATCCTGGATACTGTTATTGAGTGCATGGCCCATATGCAGGATGCCCGTGACATTGGGCGGCGGGATAACTATGGAATAGGGTATTTTGTCCGGCGAAATTCTAGCGGAGAAAAGATTATTTTTTTCCCAGATTTCATACCATTTGCTTTCAGTTTCTTTAGGATTGTATTGTTTGGGAAGCTCGTCTGCCATTATTGCTTATCTTTCAGGAGCTTATATTCGACGCTGTCGACCAGGGCCTGCCAGCTGGCTTCGATTATATTTTCATGGACACCTATTGTATTCCAGGTATCTTTTTCATCCTGGGACTGGATTAACACGCGCACACGGGCAGCAGTGCCTGCTTTTTCATCCAGTACCCTTACCTTAAAATCAGATAAATGCATTTTGGACAAAGTGGGATAAAAATCCTTTAAAGCTTTACGCAGGGCATTATCCAGGGCATTTATCGGGCCATCCCCTTCAGCAGCAGTATGCTCTCGTGTTCCGTTAACCTTTAATTTTATAATTGCTTCGGAGGTGATTTTTTTATCCGGGCCTTTTTCAATAACTACCTTGAAAGCTTCCAGTTCAAAAAACTTTTTAAATTTCTTTAGAGCTCTCTGCATTAATAACTGAAAAGACGCCTCCGCAGCTTCAAACTGGAATCCTTTATGCTCCAAAGATTGCACCAAATCTAAGATCTTTTTCGTCTGCGGGTCGCCTTTAGTCAAATCGTAATTTAAAGCTTTGGCGCTTAGCAGTATCCCGGTTTTGCCCCCTAATTCCGAGACCAGTATCCGGCGGCGGTTTCCTACCAGGGATGGGTCAATGTGTTCATAGGTTAACGGATTCTTCATTATGGCATTAATATGCATACCCCCTTTATGCGCAAATGCAGAATCCCCCACAAAAGGCTGTTCATTTTTTACCCGCATATTGCTGATCTCGCTGGTAAAATGCGAAAGGTGTATCAGTTGTTTTAATTGGGCATCGGAAATACAATCAACCCCCATTTTAATTTTTAAATTTGCGATAATCGGGATTAAATCCGCGTTTCCGCAGCGTTCTCCATATCCATTAATAGTCCCCTGGACAATGCTCGCCCCGGCAACTACCGCCGCTAAAGAATTAGCTATAGCGACTCCTGCGTCATTATGGCAATGAATGCCCAGTTCAACCTTAATTTTACTTTTAACTTCTTTTATTATCTCGGTTATCTGGCTGGTCAAAAATCCGCCGTTAGTATCGCATAGGCAGATGGCTTCTGCCTGCGCTGTTTGTGCCGCGATAAGAGTTTTTAAGGTGTAGTCCTTATTTGCCTTGTAGGCGTCGAAAAAATGCTCGGCGTCATAAAATACGATGAATCCTTTTTTAGCCAAAAAACTTATTGTATCGGAAATCATTGCCAGATTTTCATCCAGCGTAGTTTTCAGGACCTCGGTCACATGAAAATCCCAGGTTTTACCGACAATAGTAATAACCTGCGCTTTTGATTTTAAAAGTGCCGCTATATTACTATCCTGGCTTGCCGGAATATTTGGCCTGCGGGTCATGCTAAAGGCCGCAATCTTGGAATTTTTAAGCCTGATCCTGCTTATTTTTTCAAAAAATTCCCTGTCTTTGGGATTAGAGCCCGGCCAGCCGCCTTCAATATAATGGATGCCGATTTTATCCAGCTCCCTGGCGATGCTAATCTTATCCATCACGGAATAAGATATGCCTTCTGCCTGCGAGCCGTCCCTTAAGGTGGTATCGTATAATTTTACTTGAGCCATAATTACCCCCGTTTATTTACTTAATCCGAATTCTTCATGCAGCTGTTTAACCGCAATCTCAGCGTTCTTTTTCTTAATGATGCAGGAAATACTGATATCGGATGTCGAGATCATCTCGATATTGATATGATTGTCAGCCAATATCCCGAACATTTTGGCGGCAACGCCGTGATGGGATTTCATTCCGACCCCAACAATTGAAACACGCGCAATATCTTGGTCTATTAAAACATCTCCCGCGCCGATTTTTTTTGCCACTTTTTTGGTAACTCTGCTTGCCTTGGCTGAATCCGATTTGGTAGTTGTAAAAGATATATCTGTCTGGCGGGTATGGCTTACGTTCTGCACGATCATATCAACACATAGCCCGGCTTGCGCCAATTCCTTAAATAACTTTGCCGCGGCTCCCGGTTTATCCGGGACGCTGCAGAGGGTGATTTTAGCCTCATTTTTATTTAAAGTTATTCCGCTTACTACCACATCCTCCATTTTTTTTACCTCCTTAACAATCATTGTTCCGGTATTTTTACTGAATGACGAACGCACGTGAAGAGGCACGTCAAATTTTTTCGCGACTTCAATAGAGCGTGCCTGCATTACTTGAGCGCCAAGAGAGGCCATTTCAAGCATCTCATCATAAGTAATTCTTTTGATCTTTTTAGCTTTCGGCTCAATCCGCGGGTCAGTAGTATAAATCCCTTCCACATCAGTGTAAATTTCACAGGAATCCGCCTTAAGTTCCTTGGCAAGGGCTACGGCAGTCAGGTCTGAGCCTCCGCGGCCTAAAGTAGTAATATCCTGATTCAGGGTTACGCCCTGGAAACCCGCGACGATAACTATGTTCCCTTTTTTCAATTCCTCTTTGATCTTATCGGTATTTATCTTGATGATCCTGGCTCGTGTATGGCTGGCATCAGTAATGATGCCGACCTGGTAACCGGTAAATGAAATTGCCTGTGCCCCTAATTTATGGATTGCCATAGCCAAAAGGGAAACGGAAATTTGTTCTCCGGTTGACAGCAGCATATCCATCTCCCGTTCCGGAGGGTTTGGATTTATTTTATCCGCCAACTCAACTAATTCATCAGTGGTGTCTCCTAAGGCAGAAACAACGATGACCAGCTCGAATCCTTTTTTGCTGTAGCTAATTACCCTCTGCGCTACTTTTTGGATACGTTCGACATTGGCAACAGATGAGCCGCCGTATTTTTGCACCACTAAACCTTTACGCATTATTTATCCTTTCAACCCCCGCGGTTTACACGGTTTGACTTATTTTAACCGCGAGGTTAAGCTGTAAAATATTCCATCAGCTGGTAACCCTTTTCAAAATACAAATCGGATTTTTGAGCTTCTTTTTCGCTAAAGTTAAGAAGGTTATTTACAGGTATATCTCTGCCGTACATGGCAAAAGGAACTGCTTCCGCAGTATGAGTTTTCAGGGAAACCGGGGTAGCGTGATCCGGTAAAACCATAATACGAAAATCCGGGTTTTTTCTACAATATTCAAGGAATTGGCCAACCACTAATTGGTCAAACCTCTCAATTGCCGTAATTTTTTCCCGCAGGTCACCGTTATGCCCGGCTTCATCAGGAGCCTCTAGATGCACAAATACAAAATCATTTTTTTCTAAAGATTTAACCGCCGCGCGCGCCTTACCTTCGTAATCCGTATCATAGTAACCGGTTGCGCCCGGAACATCAATTACTTTTAGGCCCAGGATACGGCCCAACCCCTTGATCAGGTCTACCGCCGAAATAACACTTCCTGTTAAGCCGAATTTTTCGCTAAATTTAGGCATGGACGGCTTCCTGCCCTGGCCCCACAACCAGATCATATTTGCGGGATTTTCCTTTAAATCAAGGCGCACATGATTGATTTCATGGTTTTCTAAAATCTCGCGGGAATCCCGCATAAGCTTAATGATTAAATCCGCATTATCCCCTTTGGGTAAGTTTTTATTAATATTTTGCCCGGAGATATCATGCGGGGCCCGGCACTTTAAATTCTGAAGCTTTAATTCAGCTCCGCGTTTTACCAAAAGCAAATGCCTGTAACTTGTCCCCGCAAAAAACCGTATTTTATTGGTTCCTAATTTCTGATCCAGAAATTTAATTAATTTTTCAGCTTCCGTTGATTTAATGTGGCCGGCGCTATAGTCAAGCAGGGTATCCCCGGAAACAGTGACCAGGTTGCATCGGAAAGCAACATCATCATCTTCCAGTTCAATTCCTAAATTTGCCGCCTCTAAGGGCCCCCTTCCCGAATAATATTTTTTTGGGTCAAACCCGAGTATGGAAAGATTGGCTACATCGGAAGCAGGGATCATTTTATCGGGAATAGTTTTAACCAGCCCGAGAGAACCGTTCTTAACAATAAAGTCCATATTAAGAGTGCGCGCCGCTTCCAAAGGCGTGCGCATTCCCAATTCTTCGATCGGATAATCCGCCATCCCGTCGCCTACCAGCACAATATATTTTGTCATATTAATTTTTTCCCCACTAATTTAACCAAACGGCCGGCCATTTTTCCTTTTGTAAAGAATGGCCCCCAATGATCGGCGTTATCTAGTATATATGCGCAATAATTTTTATTGATATTCGAATTAGTAACTACTAAATCTAAATCAGCCTGATTTAATAATGCTTTGCCTTCTTTTATCAACTTGTTGCTATCTGCATCCGGCTCAAATTTAAAACCAACGGTAAATAGATTATTTCCCCAGCCGCGTATGTTATTTATCAGTTTTTTTGTCGGGACTAAGCTAATTTTCCATCTCTGCCGGCTTGAGCCAATCTTGCTTTTGATTATTTTATCAGGCTTATAATCCGCAACTGCCGCCGTATGGATAACTGCCGCGTATTTACCGTTTTTTAATTCATTTTCCAAAAGAAGTTCCAGTTCTGCGAAATATTTAAAACGTTTTATTTTTATGCCCGTTTCAGCGCCGCAAAAATAACCCGGCCCAAGCAGCAAGGTAACTTTTGCCCCAAGTTTCTTGAACCTACCTGCCAGGATAAACCCTGTCTCGCCGCTTGCAATATTACTAATTACCCTTGCTTTATCTATGGCAACCCAGGTGGGGCCGGCAGTAATAAGGACTCTTTTTTCAGTAGCCAATTTCTTTAATTATTGATTTTAAATCCGGCCGTATAACCTTAGGCGGCTTGACCGTTTTAATTGCCCGCTCAGGATCTTTTAAGCCATGCCCGGTTAATATGCATACAATCTTATATTCTTTATTGCTCAAAGTGAATTTTTTAAAATACCCATTATTGATTAATTTCAGCAGCCCGGCAATAGAGGCTGCTGAAGCAGGCTCAGCAAAGACCCCTTCTTTTTCTGCCAGTATTTTATACGCGGCTATAATTTCTTTATCTGAAACCATATCAATTAATCCGCCGCTTTCGTCGCGCGCCGCAACCGCGCTCTTCCAGCTTGCGGGATTTCCGATACGAATTGCTGTGGCCAGAGTTTTGGGTTCTTTAATTGGTTTATTCCTTACGATTGGCGCGGCACCTTTTGCTTGAAAGCCCAGCATAACCGGAAGTTTTTTACTCAAACCCGCTGCTTTATATTCTTTATACCCTTTCCAGTAGGCAGTAATATTGCCCGCATTGCCTACCGGCATAATTTGAAAATCCGGAGCATCGCCGAGACAGTCGCAAACTTCAAAACTTGCGGTTTTCTGGCCTTCAATACGGCAGGGATTCAATGAGTTCACCAGCACAATAGGGTATTTGTTTGTAATTTCCTTTACAAGTTCTAATGCTACATCGAAATTCCCTTTGATTGCCAAAACCTTAGCGCCATGGATTAGCGCCTGGCTAAGTTTACCGAGCGCAATTGCGCCGCTGGGAATAAGCACGATGCATTTTATCTTTCCCCGCGCCGCATAGGCAGCGGCAGAAGCGGATGTGTTCCCCGTAGAGGCGCACATAACTGCGGTTGCGTTTTCCTCGCAGGCTTTGGATATAGCCAGGGTCATTCCCCGGTCTTTAAATGAACCTGTGGGGTTAAGGCCTTCATATTTTAAGTAAACATCTATATTGCTTCCTGCCAGCTTACTTAAGGTTTCGGCGTAAATCAAAGGCGTATTTCCTTCGTTCAAAGTAACCAGCGGCGTTTTTTCGCTGACAGGCAGAAATTTTCTATATCTCTGGATTATTCCTCCGTTGATTTGGCCGCTCACTTATACCCCCTCAATTCTTATGGCAACTGATTTTTCTTTAATATCCGCCAATTTATCAATCATTTTTAATGCTCCGCGCAGGTTTTTTTCTTTTACCTCATGCGTAACCATGACTACCGGCACACTGCGGGATTTTAGCCTCTCTTTTTGGGTTACCGAGGCAATGCTGATGCCGAATCTTGACAGGATTCCGGCTACTTTGGCCAAGACTCCCGGTTTATCTACTGCCATAATACGAATATAATATTTATTTTCAAATTCATCGATTTTGCGCAATCCCTTAATCGAATTATCTTCAATAGAATTTAGGGTGGGCCTGAATAATCCGGCTTTAATATCCTGCGTAAGGTCAACAATATCCGAAACAACTGCGCTTGCTGCGGCCAATTGCCCTGCTCCCGGGCCGTAAAACATGAGGTCTCCGGCTAAATCGCTTGAAACATAAATCGCGTTAAATACGCCGTCCACAGAAGAAAGCAGGTGCTCAGAGGGGAGAAAAGCAGGATGCACGCATAGCTCTAATTCATCCAGCTTCTTTTTTGCGATAGCCAATAATTTTATTTCATATCCCAGTTCTTTGGCATAAGCAATATCGCAAGCGGATATCTGTGAGATTCCCTCGATAAAAATGTCCTTTATTGCGATAATTTTTCCGAAAGCCAGATAAGTAAGCAATACAAGTTTATGCGCTGAATCAATTCCCTGGATATCCAGGGTCGGGTCGCTTTCGGCGAATCCTTTAGCTTTGGCTTCGGCAATTGCATCGGCAAAAGAACAGGATTCTTTGGACATCTGCGTAAGCACATAATTTGAGGTACCGTTTAAAATACCAAAAATACAGTCAAATTTATTAGCCACCAGTCCTTCTTTTATTGATTTTATAATAGGAATACCGGCGCCTACCGAAGCCTCAAAATAAATATTTTTTCCGCGCTCTCGGGCAAGGCTGAATAATTCATTGCCGCATTCAGCCAACAGGGCTTTATTGGCAGTAACTACATGCTTGCCTTTTTTTAAGGCGTTAGAGATAAATTCTTTGGCAGGATTAATTCCGCCTATTAGCTCTGCAACAATATCGATTTGGGGGTCATTAATGATTTCATCGGCATCATGAGTAAGCAAATTTTTATCTACAGAAACACCCCTCTTCTTTGTTAAGTTCTTATCGCATATTTTCTTAATTACAATTTCGATGCCGATTTTGCGGGACAAGAGGGATTTGCGTTGCTGCAGAATTTTTACTACACCGCAACCGATATTGCCAAACCCAATTAGGCCAATATTAATTTTTCTCATATATTTAGCCTTTCTTAAGGTAATAACTGACTGTTTCCTGGATTATCCCGCGGTGCTTCTCATCAACCGCCAGGAAGATAAGCCGCGTATCATAAATTATATCTTTGGTAATTTCCCTTGATTCCAGGACTTTTGCGATAATCATAATCGGATTAGGGTCAAAAGGCAGGCGGATTTCAAGCGCTAAATTTGTTCCAACAGGAAACTGGCAATTAGTGGTCAGCAGCATACCGCCTAAGCTTAAATTTTTACTCTGTGATATATCAGAACCGGAACTGCTCGGAATAACTCTGTAAGAAACAATAAACCTGCCGTTTGCGCGGGGATATTTCCTTCTTTCCGCTCCTGCGTAATTAGCTGACATGATTCCTCCTTTGCTGGGTTTAAAATTAAATCGGGGCGACAGGACTTGAACCTGTGACCTCTTGAACCCCATTCAAGCGCTCTACCAAGCTGAGCCACGCCCCGTTA
>JAHFFR010000010.1 GCA_023247825.1 Candidatus Omnitrophota bacterium | reverse complement strand
AAATTTTTCTTAATGAATTCCTGGAACTCTTGAGGGATTTTGCTTGTAAAATGCACAAGTTTATTTGTGGAAGGATGGATAAAGCCAATCTCCAGCGCGTGCAACGCAAGCCGCGGAAAATTTTTATTCTTTCCGTACTTGGTATCGCCAAGAATAGGATGCCCCAAATGCGCCAGATGCACCCTTAATTGATGGGTCCTGCCGGTAAAAGGTTTTAATTCCAAAAGGCTGAATCCATCCCCCCGTTTTAAAGTACGGTAATGTGTCTTGGCGTATTTGGTATTCTCTAAAAAACTTATTGCCATATTTTTTCGTTTTAAAGGATCGCGTCCTATGGGGGCTTCGATCACATCCTCGTCGAACTGGACCCGGCCGCAAACTATGGCGATATATTTTCGCGCTATACTGTGCCGGGCAAACTGCTTAGCTAACTTCAGGTGGCTGGAATTGTTTTTTGCCACAACTAAAAGCCCGCTGGTTTCTTTATCTAAGCGATGGACAATACCGGGCCGGTTTTTATTTATATCGGACAATTGTATAGAGCGGCCAAGCAAGGCATTAACTAAAGTATGCTCAAGGTTCCCCGGGGCCGGATGGACTACTAAACCCGGCTGTTTATTAACGACTAACAAATCATCATCTTCATAAACAATATCCAGCGGTATTTCTTCCGGCAAAAATTCTGTGTTTTCTTTCCTGGGAAGGATAACTTTAATATTATCGCCGCAAGAAACTTTATAATGAGGCCTATCTGCGGCTTTAGAATTGAGAGAGACCTTCCCCTCCCTGATTAGCCTCTGAATATTTGTCCGGGATAATCCCAGGTTATTAGACTCGGCATAATCAGCCAGAAGCAAATCCAGGCGCATTTTTGCCTGTTTGGCTGCAACCTGTATTAATAATTCATCCATATTATTTTTTCTTAGCGCAGAATATCCGGGCAAATATTAAAAGGGAAGAAATAAACATCGCCAGCGACAATACCTGAAAAATAGTCAGCCCGTAAAATGTTTTGGGGCTATCATTGCGAAAGAATTCAATAAAAAAGCGTTTTATCGAATAAAGGAAAAGGTAGCTGCACAGGATTTGCCCCGGAAGATGTTTTCTATCCTGCATAAACCTTAAGATAATAAAAATCAAAAGTAAAAGCAGCGAAGAATAAAGTTGCGTAGGTATTAAAACCTGATCAAAAACTGCAAAATATAGCCCAAACTCAGAAACCCTGCCAAAACAACAGCCGTTTAAAAGGCAGCCTACCCTTCCAATCGCTTGAGCCAGAGCAATAAAAGGAATTAATAAATCCAATGTTTTAAGCAGGTTGATTTTATTTTTCTTAATAATTATGATTGCCGTAGCGCTGCCAAAGATCACGCCTCCGAACCACGCCAGGCCTCCATGTTGGAGCATAATAACCTCAAGCGGATGGCGCAGATAAAAACCGATGTTATAAAAAACATAAAATACACGGGCACCGATTATCCCTGAGATAAAAATATAAAAACAAAGGTTGAAAATTTTTTCAGGATCAACCTGTTCTTTTTTTGCCTGAAGGCCGGCCAGGTAAACGCATACAAAAAAAGCAGTAACCAGCATAAGGCCATACGAATAAATGGTAAAGGAACCGATTTTACAAATTTCGGGCAGCATCTTTCTTAAATAATAATTCCCAGGTTAAGAGGATCGCGGCTATCGTTATAACGGAATCCGCCAGGTTAAAAACCGGCCAAATCCGCAGATCCAAAAAATCAATCACAAAACCAAAACGCAGGCGGTCAATTAAATTCCCTATCGCCCCGCCCAAAATCAGGCTTAAAGATAGTTTGAAGATTATTGAATTTTTCTTATCTCTTAAATTATAAAAAATAAGCGCGATCGCAAGAATGGAAATAAGAATGAACAAAAACAGCTGGTTTTGAAAAGTCCCGAAAGCTGCCCCTCGGTTATGCACAAGCGTAAGATTTAAAAAATTTTTTATAAAAACAACCGGGGTATTTAACTGCAGGTTTCTTACGGCAAAAAGCTTGGTGGCCTGGTCTAAAAAAATAACGCTCGTTACGATGATAAGAATCATCTAATAAATTAAGGCTATTATTTTTTCTCTCTTTTCTGCTGGCACTTAATACAGAGGCGCGCAGAAGGTACTGCCTTTAACCTGATTTTAGTAATGGTGCCCTTGCAATCACTGCAAATGCCAAAAGAACCGTCTTCTATCCTTTTTAGCGCGTCATCAAGCTCATAAAGGGATTTTCTTTCACCTGTTGCCAACCCTAAAGAAAATTCGCGGTCATAATTATCGCTAGCCACATCGGCCATATGATAGGTATAACCGGAAATATCGCCTGATGCCTCTTTTTGCGATTTCCTCAACGTATCATCGGATATATGCTTAAGGTCATCGAAAATCTCCTCTTTTCTTTTAAGCACTATCTTCTTAAATTCTTTTAAATCTTTTCTGGTAAATTTCTTTTTCACTTTACTTCCCCCTTATGGCCGCAAGACAATTACCGCAAATCAAAGGATGCTCTTTATCATGCCCTATTTCCTGCGAATAGTTCCAACAACGCACGCATTTAGCGCCTTGGGCCTTAGCCGCTTTAATAGAAAGCTCATCGGGGCTTTTATCATCAAGGCTGACACTAACCTGAGAAACCTTGAAAATCTCACAAAGCTCCAAGCTGAAGCTTTGTAAGAATGTATAATGCCTTTGGGTTTTTGTCAATATATTTATTTGCGCGTCAAAAGAGCTGCCGATTTCTCCGCGGTTGCGCATCTCTTCGAGGACCTTAGCTGCCTGGGGGATTAAACTTATAACCGGTTTAAGCAGCTCCTCTATATTCCTGTCGCCGGCGGATAATGCATAAGGCCGGGGCCAATTCAAAAGATGCGCGCTGAGAAATCCGGAGTCCTTTTTCTCTTTAGGCATATTCTGCCAGATCTCTTCGGCGGTAAAAACCAATACCGGAGAAATAATCCTTACCAAGGAGCTAAGCACTTCATATAATACTGTCTGGGAGGACCTTCTCTGCGGGCTTGATGCGGCAAAAGTATAGAGCCTGCCTTTTACCATATCCAGATAATACATGGAAAGGTCTTCATTACAAAAATCATAGATTGCCTTGTAGGCCTCTTGGAATTCAAAATCATTATAGGCCCTATCAACCGTTTCGCACAATGAATTCAGCCTGCTCAGCATCCATTTATCAATCTTCCTGAAATTGCCATATTCTGTTTTATGGATATTCGGATCGAAATCATACAGATTACTTAAAATAAAACGCGCGGTATTCCTGATCTTACGGTACGCCTCGGAAAGACGGGTTAAAATAACCGGAGAGATACGGATGTCCTCATTATAATCGCTGGAAATCACCCACATCCTTAAGATATCAGCGCCATAATCCTTGATAATCGCAAACGGAGAAATAACATTGCCGCCGGATTTAGACATTTTACGGCCATCCCCGTCAACTACAAAACCATGCGTCAACACCTCCTTAAAAGGCGCCTGCCCATCAATACAAACAGAAGAAATTAACGATGATTGAAACCATCCGCGATGCTGATCCGAGCCTTCAAGATAAAGGCTGGCAGGAAATTCCAATTCTTTCCTTTTCTTTAATACTGACTGGCTACTTACTCCTGAATCAAACCAAACATCCAGAATATCCGCGCCTTTAGAAAAATTCTTTCCTTTGCAATGCGGGCAAATAACGCCTCCTTTAAGAAATATTTCTACCGGCTGCTCAAACCAGCAATCTGTCCCGAATTCAGCAGTTTGCGCCGCGAAATTTCTTATTACCTGAGTTGATAAAAATTCCTCTTTGCAATCATTACAAATCAGAGCAGGAATAGGCACACCCCAATACCTCTGGCGGGATAGGCACCAATCAGGCCGCAACAAGACCATTGCCGAGATCCTCTCCTTGCCTGCGGGCGGGATCCATTTTACATTCTCACGGATTATCTCCAGCAGCTTATTCCTTAAATTATTATGCTCCATATTTAAAAACCACTGTTTTGTCGCCCGGAAAATAACCGGGGCCTTGCAGCGCCAGCAATGAGGGTATGAATGAGAAATCTTGGAGTTAAAAAGCAGGGCGCCTGATTTTTCTAATTTTTCCAGGATTGGCCTATTGGCGTCATAAACATGCAAACCCTGGAATTCTCCGGAGCTGGAATCAAAAATACCCTTTGCGTCAACCGGCATAATTATATTCAATTTATATTTAATCCCGGTAAAATAATCTTCATTCCCATGCCCCGGAGCTGTATGCACTAAACCCGTGCCTTCTTCTCTGGACACATAATCAGCTAAAACAACCTTACCTTCCCTTGGAATAAAAGGATGGATATAAATTAAACCTTCCAAATCCCTGCCCTTTATTTCCTTAATAACTGTATGATTTAAAATACCACTGTTAGCTAGAAAGCTATTCAATAAATCTCTACCGACAATTAATTTTCCTTTTTCAGTATCAATGTAGAGATAAGTAAAATCCGGATGCAGCGCTACTGCAACATTGGCAACTAATGTCCAGGGGGTAGTTGTCCAAATAACCAGAAAACTTTCATCAGCGAAATCAGCGCAAGCTTTAAGCCTGAATTTCACATAAATTGACGGAGAACTGTGATCCTCATACTCTACCTCTGCCTCAGCTAAAGCAGTCTCACACTTAAAACACCAATTAACCGGTTTTAATCCATGATATAAATAACCCTTTTCATTAAGCTGGGCAAAAGCATTAAGTATACTCTCCTCATAATCATGGCTTAAAGTAAGATAGGGATTTTCCCAATCAGCGAATACGCCTAAACGCTTAAACTGATCTTTTTGCTGCTCTACGTATTTAATAGCGTAATCGTAAGCCTTTTTACGAAACTCTAACTGGGCTATCTGAGACTTGTGTATCTTAAGCTCTTTGAACAACTGATGTTCAATTGGAAGGCCATGGCAATCCCACCCGGGCACATAAGCGGAAGAAAAACCGCACAGCGTCTTATATTTGATAATAGTATCTTTAAAAGTTTTATTATATGCATGTCCGATATGAATATCGCCGTTAGCGTAAGGCGGGCCATCATGTAAAATATATTTTGGTTTTCCTCCGGATTTTTCGTTGATAAGCTTATAAATGCCCTGCTCTATCCATCTCTGCAATAGAATAGGCTCCCTCCTGGGCAGGTCCGCCTTCATCGGAAAATCCGTCTTTGGTAAATTTAAAGTGTGTTTATATTCGGAATTATTTGACATATTTACCGATAATTATACCTAAATCTTTCTTAACTTTCGCCGGGATAAGTTTCCTGTCTGTAACAATAGCAAATTTCAGCGCTTCTTTGCAGCTGCAGTTACGTTCAGGTTTTAATTCTTTAATTACTTTAGAAACAATCTTCTTGGCATTGTCGACATTTTTCTGCAGGTTGCTTATAACCATATCTAAAGTTACAGATTCGTGAGACGGATGCCAGCAGTCATAATCAGTGATACAGGCAAGCGTAGAATAACATATCTCTGCCTCGCGGCAAAGCCTGGCTTCAGCCATATTAGTCATACCGATTATATCCATACCCCAGCTGCGATAAAGCTTGCTCTCTGCCAAAGTAGAGAATTGCGGGCCCTCCATATTAATATAGGTTCCGCCTTTATGCATAGCCAGATTCAATGATCTACCCGCTGAATATATATTTGCACAAAGCTCTGAACATACCGGATGGCTAAAAACAATGTGGCTGACAATTCCCCGGTCAAAAAAAGTCATCTGGCGGCCGGAATTTGTGCGGTCCACAAACTGATCCACAACTACAAAATCCAGCGGCTTCATTTCTTCTTTTAAACTGCCGCAGGCAGATACTGAAATAATCCGCTCCACTCCTAATTTCTTCATCGCAAAAATATTAGCGCGATAGTTCACTTCACTGGGTGATATACGGTGCCCGATACCGTGGCGCGGCAGAAAAACCACCTCTTTATTTTCAAGTTTTCCGATAGTAAATTTGTCCGATGGCCTGCCAAAAGGCGTCTTAATAGCTTCCTGTTTAATTACTTCTAATCCTTCGATTTTATACAATCCACTGCCGCCGATAATTCCGACACGTGACATACCTACTCCTTTTTTGATAATTCCCGGGCGCGTTTTTTAGCAGTAACCGCTGCCTCAGACCAGGAACCTCCATTAATTATAACTTTAAGCGCTGCTTCCGTTGTCCCTCCAGGAGAAGTAATCATCTTGCGCAACTGAGCAGGAGTTTTACCCGTTTGGGCCAAGAGGCCAACACTGGAAGCCGCTGTATCAATAGACAAAGCCAAACTAGTCTTAGGATCAAAATCCACCTCCATCGCAGCATCCATCAACTTCTTAATATATTCCGTCATAAGCGCTTTAGGAATTTTTAAAGAATCAATTTTCTTAATCTCCATATCATAAAAAATATATGCCGGCCCACTTCCGGCAATGGCTGTAGCAGCATCCATCATATCTTCGGTCAAGATAAAAACTTTTCCTAGGTATTTAAAAAGCCTGCGGGCAAGCTTTATATCGCTACTGGCAGCAAAAGCCCCCTTACAAATAGAAGTTGTGCTTTTCCCAACCTTAACCGCTAAATTCGGCATAACCCTAACCACTCTGGGCTGACCTAAAGATTTTTCAATATATCCGGTAGTAATTCCGGCGGCAATAGAGATAATCAATTTGCCTTGCACGCTGCCCTTAAGCTCCGTGATTACCTGCCCAAAATCCTGAGGTTTTACCGCCAGAATAATCGATTCACTTTGTTTAAGTAGTTGTGAGATACCGAGAGATACCGTTATGCCGGTTAATCCCTTAGTTTTCTCCCTATCCTTCTCAAATACAAAAACCTCATATTTTGACTTAATCCTATCGGCAATTGCCTGGCCCATATTGCCAAACCCGATTATGCCGATCTTTTTTTTAGAAAAATTAAACATTGAATATAGCCCTGCCCAGCCTTATTATATTTGCGCCTTCTTCTACCGCTACCTCAAAATCATCCGACATGCCCATTGAAAGGAGCCATTCGGGATTCAATTTATCACGCAATTGCCTAAGCTTAGAAAAATATGGCCGCGCCTCTTGCATATTATCCGCTAATGGCGCAATAGTCATCAGCCCTTTTATCTCTATGTTGCTTAATTTATTAATTTCTCTAGAAACATTTTCAACCTCATCCGGAGCAAGGCCAAACTTAGTAACTTCGGGTGAAGTTTTCACTTCAAGCAAAATATCCTGAATTTTACTTATCTTAACCGCCTGTTTATTAATCTCTTTGGCCAAGCTTAGGCTGTCAACCGAATGAATCAAATCAAATATTTTTATGGCTTCCTTTACTTTATTTGACTGCAGATGGCCAATCATATGCCACTTTGCGCCTGAAATTTGCTTATATTTTTCCAAAGCCTCCTGCACCCTGTTTTCGCCGATATTCTTATAACCTAAATTAATTACTTCTAATATTTGCCCAGCCGTCCGGCCTTTAGCCACACAGACTACGGTAATTCTATCCGGATCAGTATCAATCCTTGCGCAAGATGCAGCAATTCGCTGATAAACCCTCTCTATATTATCTTTAAGCATCGATTAGATCATATTATTATACACTTTTAACCTGCGGGTATCAATTAAAAAGGGGATTTGTTCGTGCCGGTTTTATCCTATCAATCTTCTTATCTTTTTCAATAACTCTTCGGATTCAAACGGCTTATACAGGCAATCGTCGGCTCCAATTTCTTCCACTTTATTTAAAACATCGCGGATATTACAAGCGGTGATTATAATAACCGGTATGTGCCTTAGCCTTGCGTCGGATTTGATCCGCTGGCACACCTCGTAACCATTAACCAAAGGCAAGAGCACATCTAATAGTATTAAGTCGGGGGCTTTCTTGTTTAAAAAATCCAGCACCTCCTGGCCATTGACGACTACTACGATTTCATAGCCTTCTTTTCTTAATCTAAATGCCGTAACTTTAACAAGATCAGGCTCATCGTCTGCAATAAGGATTACCTTCGCCAAATCAAGCTCCTTTTGCTTTGATGGGCAGAGTAAAGCAAAATGTTGAGCCTTTTCCAAATTCGGAATCCACCCAAATATGCCCGCCGTGTTTTTCGATGATCTCCTTGGAAATCGCCAGGCCTAAACCGCTGCCGCTGGCACCTTCTTCAGCGTGCCTTTCCAGTTGTTCAAACTTTTGAAACAATTTAGCAATATTCTCTTTTTTAATACCAATGCCGGTATCCCGCACGCAAACCTGGATAAAATCTTTTTTGCGGCAGGCAGTTATCGCGACTTGGCCTTCTTTCGTAAACTTAATGGCATTATTGGCCAAGTTCGTCAAAACCTGGATAATCCTATCCTTATCAAACTCAATCTTGGGCAAATTTTTATCGGGTTCCAGGATAAAATCCAGGCCTTTTGCGCTCGCCAGAGGTATAATGGTATTACGGACCTCCTCCATAGCCTCTTTTATATCATTAGGCTGCAACAGAAATACCGTTTTCCCCGATTCTAATTTCTGAAAATCGAGAATTTCATTTATCAGCCTTACCAACCTGTCAACGTTTCTTTTCGCCAGGCTTAAAAACTCCTTCTGGTCTTTGTTGAGATTGCCCGATGTCTCATCCAAAACAATATCAATACCTTCTTTGATAGCCGTCAAAGGAGTCCTTAATTCATGGGAGACCAATGAGGTAAAATCCGATTTAATCTTCAACGCCTCTTCCAGGCGCTCACGGTGTTTCTGAAGCGCAGACTCTGTTTGTTTCATTCTTTCTATCAATCTGAAATTTTCCAAAGAAATAGCTGCTTCGGAAGTAAATAACCGGGTCATATCCGTTCTCTCTGCCGTAAAGACCGAATCTGCTAATCGATTTTCCAAATATAAAATCCCTAACAGCTTATTTTGAATAATTACCGGAAGGCAAAGAACCGATTTAAGCTTTAGCTCCTGAACCTCGGCACTATTTTTGAATTCCCCTTCTTCCGAAGCATTGCCAAAAAGCACCATCTCTTTGGTCCTATATACATAACGGACAATGGCGTGGCAGATCTCCTTGAAATCGTCGAGTTTTACATACGTAGTCCGCACCCTGTCCTTTTCGCTTACATGGCTCTCAGCGCGGACGATCAAATGACCGCCCTCTTCAATAACCAAATACCCGTGCTGCGCGCCGGAACTCTCCAGGACCACATTCATAATTTTACTCAAAAGGGCATCTTCTCTTGTCTCTGCCGGAATAATTAAAGATGACTTCATCAAATAATTTATATCTATGTTTGGGAGTATCGATGTCGGCTCTACAGCAGTAACTAAAGTTTTGGGCAATTCTTCCTCGAAATATTCGGGGTATTTTTCCTGCAGATATATCTCCTTACGTTGCGCATGGCATTTTTTATACAAACGCGAAGCTTCTCTAAATAAAATCTTAGCGGTGCTTCCCTCCATGATTTCGCCCAAACATTCGTTTAGGTATCCCTCTAAAAAGCCATATCTTTGTTTAGAGGCAATTAGTATCGCATCGAGATACAAATTTTGGGCCTTTCCTTTGTCTCCGGTAACTCTTTCCAATTCTGCATTCACTAAGGCAAGATAGGGTTTAAACAAAGGGCCTAATTTGGCCCAAGTCTCAATTTTTTTCAATAAAGGCCGGATGTATGATAACAACTCATCTTTACTTTTATATTTACTTCCCGTTTCATGCAGGCGTAAAGCATTGAGCACTAGAAAAACATGCCACTGCCGTTTTAATACATTGTCTGTCAGGCCGGTCAAATACCGTTTTACGCCCTCTAGATAATCTTCTGCTTTTTCATACTCGCCGAAATAATAGTGCACTAATCCCATATGCACAAAATAGCTGCCTGCCGAAGCTACGTGGTTATCTTTTTCCCAAAGCGCCAGCTTCTCCTCCATCGGAATAGGGACATAATTCTTTTTCATCGGC
Organism: Candidatus Omnitrophota bacterium; assembly: GCA_023247825.1. GTDB lineage: Bacteria > Omnitrophota > Gorgyraeia > Gygaellales > Profunditerraquicolaceae > UBA6249. The sequence continues at coordinate 23,852 of JAHFFR010000010.1, read as the reverse complement.
TCAATCCAGCCTGCCTGCATTGCTTCCGCTAAACGGACAGAGAAATTCAAATGGTATTTTTTCGAAAACTCAAAACATTCAGAAGCGTATTCCTCAATTTTGAATAAATCGGTGCCCTGTATCTGAAGGTTCCACATCAGCGGCCCGTAGGATAACCCGGCGTTATAAAGATCTCCTGAATTTTTACCGCACTGGATAGATTTCAGGCAATAATCAACTATCTCCTCCGGATGGCTCCTTGAATGCATATTGCACCATACAATACCATTCATACCGCGGGTAGCGCCAAAGGTATTGGGATACTTTTCGCATAAATTACGGGCAAGATCCTCGTATTTAAACGCCTCGGCAAATTCCTCCTGTTCGCCGAATTGAAGCCCCATAATGCTAAAGGAATAAATGACCGACTCATCCATGCCGCCGGCCAAACAATGTTGAGTAGATTGGGCTGCGGAAAGGTATAGCTGAGGGACAAGCCCGGACATATATAAGTCAGGGATAAGCTCGCTGTAGAATGCTAATTCAATCTTGCTCTTTCTTTCACGGGTAAACGGCATATTCAGAATAGCATTCCATACATCAACATGGCTTAAGCCAATCTCATGCAACAGGAGCTCCCTTCTTCTGTTTGCTTCCTGGGGATCATCGGGAATAGATTTATTAAAATAGGCCAAACCGCGATTAGCAATTTCAATTGCTTTAATAAAATTACCTATGGAAGAAAAGGAAGTAGTCTGCTCAGCCAAAGCCTCTGCTTTATCTAAATCGCTTTTTGCATTCTCCAGCAGCTTATTGAGCAGCTTCTCTGACGCTTCATAATTGCCGCACATCAATTCGGTCTTGGCTAATTTCTGATAAATCTTAAAAGTCTTTTCATATCTAGCCTCCCAACTGTTATCCGATAAAAGTTCCAAGCTCAACCTGAAATATTCATTGGCCGCTTCCGTAGCCAGCGCATTTAAAGCTTTATTGCCCGCATGAAAGTTTATATCGGATATCTGATATCTTTTTTCCATATCTAATTCTTTGGGCCTTCCCAGGCTTAAATGAGCTGCTACGGAAAAAATATTATCTATTCTTTCTAAATCGGCCTCCTTGGGGACAAGAGATAATAAATGCATCCCTATTACCCAATGTATCCCCTGCCTCTTTTCGGGGCTTATCTGGCTTAAAACCGCTTCCTGCACGCGGTCGTGGACAAACTGTAAATCGTCTTTAGACTCCATTAACAGCCCCTGGGCTAAAGCCGGCTTCAAAATTTCAAATACGTCCAATAAAGTCAGGTCTTTAATTAGGGAGGCTTCGGTGGGAGAAAAACGGTTCCCCATGCACGCGCAATATTCAAGCAGTTCTACTGTAGAAGAAGGTAATTTCTTGACTTTTGAACTAAAAAGCGCGACTACCGTAGCGGGCATATCTGATTTTCTTATCTTCTCGAAGTCCCACTTCCAATTTCGCTTATCATCCAGGAAGAGCAGGTTTTCATTATGCAGATACGATAATATTTCACTTACAAACAAAGGATTACCTTCAGAAAGCTTTGATATAAAATCAGAAAGCTCCTTAGTTTGCCCGAGGGGGGAATCAAGGATATAAGAAACCATCACATGGCAATACTTAGGCTCTAAGGGCCCTAGCCTTATTTCCTGAAGCGGCTGTTTGCTCTCCTGAATGTCGCGGATCAACTTTGCCAAAGGATGGTTTGAACCTACCTCATTATAACGATACGCGCCGATCAAAAAAATACACCTGTATTCTTTATAATTAGAGTAAACATTATCCAAGAAATCAAAGGTAGCATTATCGCACCACTGAAGGTCATCAATAAAAATAGTCAGCGGATGTTCCTCGCCGGCCAAAGCGGTTAAAAACTTGCCAAAAAGATCATTGAAACGATTCCGGGATTCTATCGGAGGCAACGGTTTTACCGGCGGCTGCGGGCCGATTAAGACCTCGAGTTCCGGGATAACATCGGTTATAGTCCTGCCGTTTGCGCCTACACTCTGGAGGATCTTCTGCTTCCAGCGCTCAACCCGTTCGTCGCTCTCCGTCAAGAATGTCCTGATTAAGTTCCTTAAGGCCTGGATAAGGGCGCTATAAGGAATATTCTTTTGATAGAGGTCGAATTTTCCGGAAGTAAAATAACCCCTGCGTTCAACAATGGGCTTTTGAAGTTCTTGAATCAAGCGGGTTTTTCCGATACCCGGTAAACCGGAAATAAACAACGAACGAAAATTACAAAAGGCGGATTCATTGTATTCCTCCAGGACTTTCTTTGCCTCTGCGTCTCTGCCGACCATTTTTGAAACAAAAATAACCCGGTAAGTAAAATCATACCTTCCAAGGGGAAATTCATCGATAACGCCTTTACTTGAATATTCATTTCTGCAGTGCACAAGATCCGCAAGCAAACCCGCGCTGCTCTGATAGCGTTTTTCAGGCTGCTTAAGAATTAGTTTGGCAACTATTTTACCAAGCATCTCAGGAATATCGGAATTAAGCTTGCTTACACCTACTGCCTCTTCCGCTAAGTGAGAATGGATTAACTCTAAGGGGTCAAGCGAGAAAAAAGGAAGCCTTCCGGTGATTAATTCATAAAAAATAATACCCAGCGAATAGAGGTCGGAAGAAAAATCTACCCTGTAATTTATGCGGCCGGTTTGTTCGGGAGAGGTATAGGCAAGCGTATTCATAACAAAATAACGGTCAAATATAAAATGGCTTACTTCTCTTATGTCTAAAGATGATATAAAATCAATTAAACGGATATTAAGGCTTCTGGGATGGACCAATATATTATTCGGCTTTATGCCGCCATGAATAACCCCTCCCTGATGGACCTTATTCAATGCCTCCGCCAAAAGGCAGGCTATACTGAAAAAATCATTGAGGGAAATTTTAATCTGTCCATGGAACCATGTGTTGAGAGGAATACCATCAAAATACTCGCTGGCAATAAATTGGATATCCTCCCTTACCTCAAAAGACAGCGGCCTTATAAGCAAGGGGTCGGTTAAAATTTTCAGATGTTCGATCTTTTGCTGGAAGTGTAATCTTTGATGCTCGGAAAAGTAACCTGTTTTCAGTATCTTTAAAACCAAAGGGTTCTGGGGATATTTCTTATGATAGGCTTTGTAAACAATTGCTTGCGGGCTTTCCCCTAATTTTTGGGTAAGCTCATAGTTAGGAATGGCTATCCGTTCCGTATCAGAAAAGAATCTTTTCACTTAACACCTCGCCAATATTCTACCACCAAAGATACTCTTTTCAAACAGATTTATGCCTATCAGAGTATCATTAAAAAATCGTGCTAGGTTATTATCAATTAAAAATATTCCTGGTAGGCTTCTTTGAAGCGGTTTATTGCTTTAATCAGCAGATTTTTGGCAGGTTTAACCAGATTTGAACTTGCGACGGTTTTATTCTCCAGGTCTTCGCAGATCATCCCCAGGCAAGTCAAATATGTTAAATATTTTTGGCCGGATAGATCGCTATTTTCTTTAACTATAGGAGCAATCTCCGGGTTCTTAATCCGCCCGATTGCAACCGGAATGCCGATTACTCCCTCCATCATTTCAATAAGCCCATCGGTCAGGAGGGTTTTGCCGGCCATGATAAAATGGCCAATTTCATGAAGCGCTGTCTTATTCTCCACGACTTCCTTAATTTGCGAGCAGATTAGGCGGCTGGAAGAAGTGACCATCTGGGCAACTTGGCGCTGTTTTATCGGCTTATAGAATTCATCTTTTTTAACTAAAATCTCTTTCTCCTCGCCAATATTATCAGCGCCGCCGATAACCCCGTAAGAGCGCTTGATATCCTCTGCCAGCTCAAAATTAATTTTTAAGCCGTCAGAAAGCTGCTGCGTCATGCTATTGCCGCCAACAGGCAAAATCTGGATATTCTGCAGGAGCCCGCCTTTAAATGTAAGCAGCTCGGTTACATCGCTTCCTATATCACAAAAGACGCTGATGCCGCGTTTTTCTTCGCTGCCAAATACTGCCTTACTCGTTGCCAGCCCGGAAAAAGAAAGATTCCTGATTTCATACCCAGCCTGGCTTATAACCCGGCTTAAACTCTGCAAAGAAGCAAGCCGGGCGCAGATTAAATATAAGTCAACCTCTAACTTATGGCTGTATAGGCCGACAGGGTTAATAACATTACTTTTGGAATCAATGGAATAACTGGATGGAATTACATGGATTATCTCATCCTCCAAACTTGAGCCCAGGATACGCGCCTGTTCATTGGCACTGGCAATATCGGTTAAGGTAACCACTTTATTGCCGCGTTCGGCAAGCGGGATAATCGCATGGCTGTGTTTAGTAGAAATATCCTTTCCCGAAAAATTAGTATGGATAAACTTTATTCTTAAGCCGGATTTAGCCTTTAAGCTTTTTATAATTTTAGTAAGGCAAATAACCAGCTCCGTAGCATCAACGATTACTCCAACTTTTACTCCGCGGGACGGGGCAACTTCAAAGAAGATATCCTCAATCCGGTTTTTCCTTATTGACACAAGGCAAGCTGCTATTTTATTCGAACCTATGTCTACTGCGCAAATATAGCTGTTATTTAACATTGTTTAATTTAATTAACGGCTCCTTGAACCTAAGGTCAATATATTTTATATTACCCCAATCTTTACGCGCCTGTATGGCCAGGCCGCCTAAAATCATAATCTTTTGCCTGATATTGCCTTCCCCGATACGCACTTCAAAACCGATCCATTCTCCTTGAGGATAAGGTAAAGTATAATTTATAATTTGTTTCGGCAAAAGAATAAAAAATCCTGCGCTCTGCAGGCTTGCCAGATCAATTCTCTTTAAAGTGAAGCCCTGAAAAGATTTATTGGCTTTGATCTCCTTAATAATATTTAAAGCTAAATCCAGCTCAGGCCGCTTATATTTTATCCCCGGTTTTGGAGCGAATATCTTTGTCTCAAGACCGTAAATTACCGGCAGGCCTGCTTCCTCAAGAGGCGCGGACGGATAAAATAATATTCCCTGCTCATCTACCGCAAAATTCTTATAGAATTTAACCAAGGCAACCGGCTGCCTTTTTAAAAAATCTACTACGATACAATCGGGAAGTATCCTGGAAAATCTCACCAAACGGCAATCCGGGTAATTCGAAAATACCCTGCGGGATTGGCTGCCTAAATCCAGGCTGAATATATTTCTTCCCTTTAGATAATCAAACGGGGCATCAAAATTCCTTACGATAACCTGCTTAACGTTAAAAAAATCCGAGGTAGTTAATACTGTCCAAATATATCCTATTAATAAAAAGATAGCAAGCAAAATTACGGCTAGAAAAATAAATAATTTTACCGGCCTGTTATACTTTGGCTTTCTCATACGCTAATTCCAATAGTTTAAGGCAAAGCCGGTTAAAATCAATCCCGGCCACCCTGGCAGCTTTAGGCAGGAGGCTGGTAGCAGTCATTCCCGGGATAGTGTTAACCTCTAAAACATAAGGCAGGCCATCCTTGCTTAATATAATGTCTGTGCGCGAGCATCCCGAACAACCTAGAAGTTTATGCGCTTCTAGAGCTGCATTTTGAACTTTTTTAGCAATATTATCCTCTAAGACAGCCGGCACAATATAATCCGTCAAACCCGCCTGATATTTAGCCTCAAAATCAAAAAACTTTTTTTTAGGTATAATTTCGATTACCGGTAAAGCCTCCTTATCCAGGACCCCGACTGTAAGCTCCCTTCCATACACATACTCTTCGATGACTATGTTTTGGTCAAATTTAAAAGCCAGGTCAATGGCCGCGGGTATTTCTTTTTCGTGTTCCACAAGTGAAAGCCCGATACTTGAGCCATGGTTAGCAGGTTTAACTACTAAAGGCAGGCCTAATTCATTTTTAAAAACCTTTGAACTTTTATAAGCTGATTTTTCTAAAAATTGGGACTCAGGCACAGATAACCCGCCTTGCTTAAATATTTTTAGCGAGCCGATTTTATCCATGGCCAGGCGGCTTGCGCAAACTCCCGAAGCGGTATAAGGTAAATTTATTTTTTCCAAAATCTCCTGGATTGCCCCATCTTCGCCAAACCGTCCATGCAGGGCAATAAATGCGCAATCTAAGTTTTTATCTTTAAGTAACCGGATATTTTCTTCTTCATCATCGGTTATAATATCAATGCTCACGGCATCGACCCCCGAATCAAGGAGCGCGGAAAAAACTGCCTTGCCGCTCTTTAAAGAAATCTGGCGCTCTGAGGACGGCCCGCCCATTAAAACCCCGACTCTTCCGAACTCCTTTATCTCCATAATTTTATCTCCGGCGCCAGATTAATCCCGAACTTTGACTTTACTTTACTTCGCATTAAATCCATAAGAAATAAAACATCGCGGCTTTTGGCATTGCCCGAATTCAGGATAAAATTCGCATGTATTGCTGAAATTACCGCCTGGCCTTTTCTTTTTCCTTTTAAAGCGCATAAATCAATGAGCATCCCGGCGCCTCTTGAACCGCCGGGATTTTTAAAAATACACCCCGCATTGGGCAGGCAATGGCTCTGGCTCCTAGTGCGCTGCAAAATATACCTCTTTATTTCTGCTGCGATTACACCTTTATTCTCCTTCCGCAATTTAAATTTTGCCCAAACAATAATATACTTATTTAAATTTGATTTACGATAGGAAAACCTTAACTGCCTTGCGCTTAGTAATTTTTGCCTGCCATTATAACCTAGGACACAAACAACCTCAACCAGATCGCCTATGGATTTACCCCAGGCTCCGGCATTACCCGGAAGAGAACCGCCTACGGTCCCGGGAATTCCGGCGGCAAATTCTAAGCCTGATAAACCTTTTGTTTTTGCAAACAAAATCAGCCGGCTTAATTTCACGCCGCTTCCTGCTGTCACGCTGCTACCTGAACTACGAAGATCTTTAAAATATTTCCCGCCTAATTTAATTACTAAACCTTTTACCCCGCTGTCACTTACCAGAATATTGCTGCCGGAACCCAATATAAAAACCGGTATCCGTTTATTTCTGGCAAAACTTAAGGCATCTTGCAATTCCTTGATAGTCCTAGCCAAGAGGAAAAACTCCGCCGCTCCCCCGATTTTAAAACTCGTATAATTTGCTAAATTAACTTCTGTTTTTATTTTTTTACTTAAGCTCTTTGGCCAATTCATCAGAAACCTTTACGATATCCCCTGCCCCCAGGGTAATCACCAGATCACCTTCCCTGATTATACTCAAGATATGAGACGCGATATTTTCCTTGGCTAAATATACAACTTTTTTATCCGGCGCGTATTCCATTATTTTATTTAACAAGCCTTGGGCATTTACTCCTTCTATCGGAGGCTCGCTTGCCGCATAAATATCGGTAATAATTAAATAATCCGCCTGATCGAATGACCTGGCAAATTCATCCAAAAGTAACTGAGTCCGGCTGTAACGATGCGGCTGAAACACAACGATTCTGCGCTTGGCTTTCAAATCAGCTACCGCCAGTAAGGTAGCCTTTATTTCCGAAGGATGATGGCCGTAGTCATCTATTACCAGGTATTTATTATTCTTAAATTTTGTCTGGAGCCTCCGGCCGGCCCCTTTATACCTTTTAAGGCTGTTTAAGATATGTTTTAAATCTATGCCTAACTCTAAACCCAGGCCGATTACCGCAAGAGAATTTGAAACATTATGTTTTCCGCCCAGGGGAAGATGAAAACGGCAGACGAACTTATTTTTAAAATAACAGTCGAAATCCGAAGACAATCCGGTAAATGAAATATTTTTTGCGTAAATATCCGCTGGGTTGTTTAAACCGAAAAACAAATGCCTGCCTTCATAGCCCTTCATCAGGCTTAAAAGCCCACTGTCATCCGAGCAGGCAAAAACACACCCGTCTTTTTGGGTACGCTCTATAAAAATCTTAAAGGCATTTAATTCATCATCAAAATTATGATAATAGTCCAGATGCTCATGGTCGATATTGGTAATAACGGAATATTGCGGCGTGTAGCTTAAGAATGAACCGTCGGACTCATCGGCTTCGGCAACAAAAAATTCACCCCTGCCCAGGCAGGCATTGGTATTGATGTTATTAAGTATCCCGCCGATAGCTACCGTCGGGCTTAATCCTGCCTCAAGAAGCATGCAAGAAATTAAAGAAGTAGTAGTGGTCTTGCCATGGCTGCCGGCAATAGTTATTGCTTTTTTCTGCCGCATAAGAAGCGCCAGGGCCTCCGCTCTCTTAATCAAGGTAATCCCTAAAGCTTTGGCCTGCTGTATCTCAGGATTATCCTCTCTTATTGCTGAGGAATAGACAACTACATCCTGCCCGCCTATATTCTGCCTGTCATGGCCGATAAATATCCTGGCCCCCAACCTTCTTAATTCCCCGATAACCTGATTATCCTTTAGGTCTGAGCCGCTTACCCTAAAACCGCTTTTAAGCAGTAAGCGGGCAATTCCGCTCATCCCTATTCCGCCAATCCCTATGAAATAATAATGTTCTTTCATTCTAAAAACTGCCTTCCCAACCCCCGGGGTTAAAACGCAAACCTCGGGGGTTATATTATCCGCAAAAATCTAATACTTCTGTGGCAAGCAATGAAGCTGCGTCCGGAATCAGGATCTTTGCGTATGCCCGGCGCATAGCCTCTAATTTATCAGGGTTTTTTAAAAATTCGCGCAAGCAGTCGCTTATTTTTTCCGCGCTCAACTCTTCATCATTAATAATCAAGGCAGAACCAATACTCTCCAGAGCCCGGGCGTTTGCTGATTGATGCGCATAAGCAAAAGGATACGGGACCAATAGCGCAGGAATACCAAATTTCTGCAACTCTGCAATCGTTGTTGCCCCTGCCCTGCAGATTACAAGGTCTGCTATGCTATAAGCATATTGCATAGCCGGGAAAAAATCAAAGATTTTATAGGATATGCCCGAAGAAGCGTACTTATTTTTGAGTAAAGCAAAATCGCTGATTCCTGAAATATGAATTACCTGCAGATCATCTTTCCTCTCAAAGGCAGATATTGACTCAAAAACCGCGGTATTTAATTTATGCGACCCCTGGCTGCCGCCGGTAATTAATATATTGAATCTTCCTTCTTTAAAACCAAAAAAATTTAACGCTTCATCCTTCTTTAGCCTAACTAACTCTCTGCGCAAAGGGTTACCCACCAGCCTGATTTTTTTGGCAGATATATTTAAATAGCCGGCTGTCTGGCTGAAGGATACCGCTATTTTATCGGCTAACTTGGCCAATAAACGGTTTGCCCTGCCGGGGATAACATTCTGCTCATGGATTATAGTATTTATCCTGAATAACCATGCCCAGAATACCAGGGCAACAGTATTTAAACTGCCGAACCCAACGACAACATCCGGTTTAAATTCTATGATAATACGCAAACTTTCCCAGGCTCCTAATAAAAAGAACAATGCCCCGGATATATTTTTTCTGCTTAAACTTAAAGTCAAATTAGCGGTATGAATATATTTTATTTTTACTAAATTTACGGGAATTTTATTTTCTTTGCTTTTTTTGGGTAATACCAGAAGTATCCGGCTAGAGCAACCCTTTAATGAATCAATTAAAGCCGCGGCTGGAAAAATATGCCCACCGCTTGAGCCGGTAACAATTAGAATACGCATATTATGGATACTCCCCGGTACGCGCGATATTAATCAATATGCCCAGGCTGACCATATCAAATATCAGCGAAGAGCCGCCATAGCTTATAAACGGCAAAGGCAGGCCCTTAGTGGGAAATGCCCCGCAGGAAACTCCGATATTTATAATCGCTTTAAGGGAAATCATTAAAACCAGGCCTAAAGCGAGAAAATACCCGAATTTATCCTGCGCGTTCTTAATAACTTTAAGCCCCTGCTGAATAAAAATCATAAATAAAACAATTATTCCAAGCGTGCCTAATAATCCAAGTTCCTCGCCGATAATAGAAAAAATAAAATCCGTATGCGCCGCGGGAAGATAAAAAAGTTTTTGCTGAGAGTGCCCCAGCCCTCTTCCGAACAATCCGCCTGAGCCTATGGCAACCTGTGATTGGATAATTTGAAAACCCGTCCCTTTCGGGTCAAGCCAGGGATTTAAAAATGCCAGGATTCTCGCCCGGCGGTAAGGCACACTAAAAACCAGCAGGTAAAGCGCCGGCAGGCTAGAGAGTATTAAAGTTAAAATATACCTGCCTCTGACGCCTGCGATAAAAAGCATAAGCAAAACTACGCTGGATAAAGCAATAACCGTTCCTAAATCCGGCTGCAAAAGTATAAGCAAAACGGTTGCTCCCAATACGCACATCGGAGGCAGAAATCCGCGAACCAGCATTTTAATTTTATCCGCCTTACGGCAGACAAAATCGGCAGTATAAATAATAAGCGCTAAATTAGCAAACTCTGAAGGCTGAAAACTGATAAATTTATACCTAAACCATCTCCGGGCTCCGGAGACCTCCCTGCCTATTCCGGGGATAAGCACTAAAACAAGCAGGATGATAGCAACCATAAGCATCGGACGGGAATATTTCCTGAAACTTCGATAATCAACAATCATCGCCAGGAAAGTAAATAATAACCCTACCGCCAGAAAAGATAAATGCCGCTTTAGAAAATAAAAACTATCCCCATACCTTTCCCAGGCATAAATACTTGATGAACTATAAATCATAACTATGCCGATACAGACAAGCACAATTGATATAGTAAGCAAATTAATGCGCGTCTTTCTAACCATAGGGATTAATCTTTAGAGGCTAACTCCGATACAATTTTTTTAAATACCCTGCCCCGGTCCTCATAATCTTTAAACATATCAAAACTTGAGCACATGGGAGAAAATAATACGCAATACCCGGGTAACGCGCAGGCATAAGCCTTATTTACCGCATCCTCAAGGCTTGCGGCCATCTCTACCGGAAATTCGCCGTTTATGTCGCGCGAGATTTTTTCTTTTGCCTCTCCGATAAGAATTACCTGTTTAACTTTACCCCTGGCAGGCTCAAGAATTACCCGGTAATCAATACCTTTATGCCTGCCTCCGGCAATAAGAATTATCGGCGTATCGATATTCTTAATCGCCCAGATTGCCGAATCCGCAGTAGTTGCCTTGGAATCATTAATAAACCTTACCCCATTAATCTGCCGCAGCTCCTCCATACGATGCTGGATTCCCTTAAATTCACTAAACACCTTTTGCATCAGCCTTTTATCAATCCCTAAAACCTGACCTACGCTAAAAACCGCGCTTTGATTGGGGTTCAAACCTTGCGCTATAGTAAAAAAAATAACTTTTGAATTTGCCTGATTTTTAATATCCTTAAGCAGCGGGTCATCCGCATTTAAAATCAAAAAGTCGCCTTTATCCTGATTCATAAAAATACGCTTCTTTGCATCTAAATATTCCCGTATATTATTATAGCGGTCTAAATGATTGGGGGTGAGGTTTAAAATAACGGCAATCTTGGGTTTAAAATCTTTTATCGCCTCAAGCTGAAAGGAGCTTACCTCAAGGACAACAAAATCCCCTTCCTGCATACGCCCTACTTCCCCGCAAAACGGATTTCCGATATTGCCGCATACAAAAACCTTTTTTTGCGCCTCGCTTAAAACTTTCCCGATTAAAGTGGTCACCGTGGTTTTACCGTTAGAACCGGTTACTGCGATAATCTGGGCCGGGCACAAAATACTGGCTACCTCAATTTCACTTATGACCGGCTTATTGAATTCCCTGGCCCATTTAATCGGCTGGGAATTTTCCGGCACGCCGGGAGAAATAACTATTAAATCCGCTTGCCTGATAATTGCCTGGCTATGTTTTCCCAGTTCAACTGAAATTTTACTCGAACAAAGTTTAGCGCAAGACTCTCTGGTCTGCGCATTATCTTTAATCTCCGTAATGCTTACAATAGCTCCCAATCCATCCAGAAGATTGGCACAGGCTACCCCGGAGCGCGCTAAACCTACTATCGTTATTTTTTTATTTTTAAAGTATCCGCTGTTCCGCATGAATAGATTACCTGATCTTCAGGGTGACCAGTGTAAAAAGGGCAAGCAGGCCCGCAATAATCCAGAACCTGACAATTACCTTATTCTCAGGCCAACCCAAAAACTGGAAATGATGGTGCAGGGGAGCAATCTTAAAAATCCGTTTCCTGGTCAACTTGAAAGAAGCCACCTGCAATATAACCGAAAGTGCCTCTAAAACAAATATTCCGCCGACAATGATAAGCAGCATTTCTTTTTTAATTAATAACGCAACAGTTCCGATGGCCCCGCCTAAAGCAAGAGAGCCGACATCACCCATAAAGATTGCGGCAGGATAACAGTTAAACCACAGAAAACCTAATCCCGCCCCAACAATGCTTGCGCAAAAAATAGTCAGCTCTCCGCCGCCTTTAATATATGGAATTAAAAGATACCGGCTTAAATTCATATTGCCTGAAACATAGCAAAGCAGGCTAAAGGCAATCCCCACCATTACTATAATACCGATGGCAAGCCCGTCTAACCCATCAGTAAGGTTTACGGCATTAGATGAACCGGCAATTACCAATATTACAAATAAGATATACAACCCATCCAAATCAAAATTAACCCCTTTTAAAAAAGGGATCTCCAGGTTAAGATTATGCTGGTTCTCCATAATAAGGATTATGCCCAGTATCAAACCTAAGATAACCTGGCTGGCAAGTTTTACGCTTGATGGCAATCCCTTTGCCTTTTTCTTTACCTGTTTTAGATAATCATCAATGAAACCGGTAAACCCAAGCCATATCGTACTGAATAAAACAATCCAGACGCACTGATAACTAATATCAGCCCAAAGAATGGTTGAGATTATAATTGAGCCAAGGATAAGTATTCCGCCCATCGTCGGCGTGCTTTCCTTATGGCGGAGGATATCATCCAGTTTCAGGCTATCGGCCTTATTGATTTTCTCGCCCACTTTTAAGGCTTTTAGTTTTCTAATTAGCGGCGGGCCAAAAACCAGGCTAAGCCCAAAGGCGGTTAAAGCAGCCATTGCCGCACGAAAAGTAATGTAACGGAATAAATTAAAAACGGAGATAAAATCCCTGAGCGGATAAAGCAGGTGGTAAAGCATTAAATTTTAAAAATCTCCTCCATTTTCATCGACCGGGAGCCTTTTACAAGGATTATGTCGCGCGCCGTAGGAGAAATCTTATTAAACAATAAACCCCTGGCCTCTTCTGCGCTATCGCAACAGAATATATTTTTATTCTTAAAACCGCTTTTTTGGGCTGACTGGGCAGTAAGCCTGGCTAACCCCCCTACTGCCACCAGAAGATCGCACGTATTGGTTATACTCCTTGCAATTTGCTTATGCAATAATTCTTTTTGCCTGCCTAATTCCAGCATATCGCCCATAATTAAGATTTTGTTACCCTTGCATCTTGCAGCATCCATTGCCGTAAGCGCTGCCTTCAGGGAAAAAGGATTGGAATTATACGTGTCGTCAATAAACCTAAGGCCTTTAAATTCAACAAGATTAAGCCTGCCTTCAGGGAACTTAAAAACATCCAGCCGGCAGCTGATTTCAGGATAGCTTAAACCTAATATCCGGCCGGCTGAAATCGCCCCCAGCGCATTATAAGTATTATAATAGCCTAACGTGGATAATGCAAAATCAAATTTGCGGTTAACCTTAAATTCTAATTTTCCGCCTTTAAGTTTAATTGCGGAAGCGCAAAAATCAGCTTTTTCATTAATCCCGTAACTGAAAACATGCTCTCCTTTATTACTTTGCGTAATTATTCCTTTAAGTAATTTATCGTCGGCGTTAAGGATAGCAAGCGCCGGTTTTGCTAAATTATCAAGCAAGCTTAATTTTTCTTTTAAAACCCCCCTCAGATTATTTAAAAACTCAAGATGGCTTTGGCCGATATTAGTAATTAAGCCGATATTGGGCTTGGCAATTTTAGCCAGATAATCCACTTCGCCGAAATGATTGGTTCCAATTTCAACCACCGCAAAATTATCTTTTTCCGTAAGCTGGAGCAAGGTCTGCGGAAGGCCGATTTGATTATTCTTGGTCCCTTCATTTTTTAATACTTGAGCATTTGATGATAGAATCCAAGCAATCATATCCTTGGTTGTGGTTTTTCCATTTGAACCGGTAACTGCGATAACCGGCAAATTAAATTTTTGCCGGCGGCTTCGGGCAATATCGCCTAAGGCCAGCGTAGTATTTTTGACTTTGATAACTGCTATCCCGCTAGGAATCGAATTCTCGGGCATGCGCTCTACAATCACACAGGAAATTTTTGATTTCAAGGATTCTTCGATAAAATCATGGCCGTCAAAATTATTGCCTCTTAAAGCTAAAAATGCCTCAAATGGCTTTAATTTCCTTGAATCGGTGGAAATACCGCAGATCTTATCATTCCGGTCTCCCTGAATAAGGATACCGCCTGTGGCTTTGACTATTTCTTCGACGCTAAACACTTCTGGACTTCCTTTCGGTCATTAAAATGCTGGACCTTATTTTTTAATACCTGATAATTTTCATGCCCCTTGCCGGCAATAAGCAGGCAATCATCTTTTTCCAGCAGCGATAAACCTTTACGTATGGCGGCGCCCCGTTCAGGTAACGAGCAGTAATTATTTTTGCTTATGCCTTTCTCTATATCTTTAATTATCTGGACAGGATCTTCAGAGCGGGGATTATCGCTGGTAAGGACGGCATAATCTGCCAGATCTGTAACTACCTTACCCATTATCGGCCGCTTAAGCTTATCCCGCTCCCCTCCGCAGCCAAAAATTACTACAATCCTCCTCTTAACTATCGACCTTAAGGTACCGATTACATTACATAACGCATCCGGGGTATGAGCATAATCTACAAAAATACTGTACCCATTTTTACAGTTTACTTTCTCCAGCCTTCCGGGGACATTTTTGAATTTTTCAATTGCGGATTTTATATTTTTGATACTTAATCCCTGGCTTATCCCCCAACAAACAGCCGCCAGGATGTTATAGATATTATACCTGCCAATCAGGTTTACTTTAATCCTAGTATTGATTTTCGGCGCGCTTAGGGTAAATTCAGTAGCGTGACTGCCAAAATTAATATCTTTAGCCATAACAGTTGACTTGTTTTTTATCCCGTAAGTCATAATCCCGGCCTTGGTTAACCGCTTAATTCTGCGGCCGTATTTATCATCATTATTGATTATCGCTGTAGCGGAAGCGGCCAGGAAACGGAAAAGTTTTGCCTTTGCCAAAAAATAATTTTCTAAATTTTTGTGATAATCTAAATGGTCCTGGGTAAGATTGGTAAAAATAGCGCTGCTAAAATTAATTCCTCCTACTCTCTCCTGGTCCAGGGCATGGGATGAAACCTCCATCGCGCAATATTTAACCCTCCTGGCAAGCATTCTTGCAAATAATTCCTGAAGCTGCCCGGGGCCGGGAGTGGTATTTTTAGCTGCAATAACTTTATTCTTAAAACGGTAATTAATCGTGCCGATAACCGCGCAATCATAACCGGACTCCTTGGCTATAGCCTCAATCAGGTAGGAAATGGTCGTTTTACCATTGGTGCCGGTAATACCGGCGACCTTAAGCCTATCCGACGGGAATCCAAAAAATTCAGCGCAGGCACCCGCTAAAAACTTGCGGCAATCATCCACTTTCAATAATTTTATTTTATCGGGAATTTTTATTTTTCTTGTTCCTTTTTGCACAACTATAACGCTGGCGCCCCTGGTAATTGCCTCTTTTATAAAATAGCTGCCGTCCTGGCGATTGCCTTTTATCGCAACAAAGACAAAGCCCTTTTTTACATTTTTGGAATTACTTGTTACACCCTTTATCTCTAATCCTGCGATTCTCATTGCGCCATAGCCTCAATCGGTAATTCATTCCCTTTTATATAACGTATAGCGTCGCTGGCAACTCTTTGAAACACCGGAGCGGCTACTACCCCGCCAAAATAATATGGATGCGGTTCATCAACTATTACCACAATAGTCAATATCGGGTCCTCTGCCGGAGAAAACCCGATAAAAGAAGCAACATATTTACTATGAGAATATGTCCCGTTTGGCTCAAGTTTCTGGGCGGTCCCGGTTTTACCTGCGGCGCTAAAACCGGCCACCTTGGCTAATTTACCGGTTCCTTCCTCAATTACCCCGGTAAGGATTTTTTTAATACGCATAGCTGTATCTACTGAAATAACCTTATGGATTAATACCGGCTTATTCTGCTTTATTAAACGGCCCTGGTTATCACGGACTGATTCAATAATATAAGGCTTCATTAATTGCCCGCCGTTAGCAATTACAGAAATTGCGCTGGCCAATTGCAATGCAGTAACCCCTACCTCCTGGCCCATAGGTATTGAAGTAATAGATGTTTTTGACCAAAGCCGGGGAGGCGAGATCATCCCGGATATTTCTCCGGATAGATCTATCCCCAATTTGGAACCAAAACCAAAAGCCCTTACATAATGATACAGCTTATCCGGGCCTAAAAGCTGGGCAACTTTAACCGTACCGATATTACTGGACTCCTCAATTACCTGCCTGAAGGTAAGCAAACCATGCGGCCGATGGTCATGCAAGATGCGGCCGCCTATTCTATAAGTACCATTTTCGCAAAAAAATACATCCTCTTCAGTAACCTTCTTCTCTTCAAGAGCAGCAGAAGCGGTAACTATCTTAAACACTGAACCGGGCTCAAACAAATCACAGATAGCCCGGTTACGCATCGAATCTTTGCTGGCGCTCGATGAGTCATTTAAATCATAAGTAGGGCGGTTAGCAAGGGCCAGGACCCTGCCTGTATGCGGATCCATCACTACGATACTGGCGCCTTTAGCGTTAAAATCCTTAAAAGCCTTATCCAACTCTCTTTCTGCGATATACTGGATAACTTCATCAATAGTTAAGACCAGGTCCTCCCCATCAACAGGGACAACCATCTTTTCCCAGATATCTAATTTTTTTTGACGGGCATCGCGCAGAAAAATCGCCCAACCGGGGATTCCTTTTAAATACTTATTATAATCCCTTTCGATACCCTCTAACCCGATATTATCCATACCGCTAAAACCAATTATGTGGCTGGCCAAGTAACTATTAGGATAAATACGCTTGGTTTCCTTTAAAAATCCCAATCCTTTAATATTTAATTTCTTAAGTGCCTCGGATTTCTCAGGAGTTAATTTTCGCGCCAGCCAAATAAATGATTTTTTCCGGTTTAATCTATCTTCCAGGTAACTGCGCTTGGAGCCAAGTATGGTATTTAGCTGATTTATCAGCTTTTCTTTATCTTTAATTGCTCCGGGCACAGCATAAAGAGAATCCATGGACATATTAAATGCCTGGGCCTTAAGGTTGCAATCATAAATTGCCCCGCGCCGCGGCTCAAGCTCTACAAGCTGATTATGCTGTTTTTTAGCGATTAAGGTAAGATAACTGGAACGAAAAAATTGGATAAAAAAAAGACGGCCTACGCAAAGCAGGAGAAAAACAAAAAAAACCAAAAATACCGCCTCATTCCTTCGGCGATAATTACTGATATACACTATATTTTTTAGGAGTAATAAATATTAGGGGTTAATTGTTTTAGCCTGAGCTTCCCGCCTTAAGCCAAAAATCCGTGCCATAAGCCCTTCATTGCCTTGACTCTGATCCGCAAGCTTTAAACCTTCCCTGGAAGAAACAAACTTAACAAAGCGGTAATTATCCGGCATCTGGAATTCACTGGTTCCATTGATACGGCCGCCGATATTAACCAAAGAAGAGCCCTTATTGATATTATATCTTAACGCGGTATTCTTATCCAGTAATTCCGTAAAGAGGGCTTGTTTTTTCTGGCCCAGGTAAGCCAGGCGGAAAATCTCGCTTTGCTGGTAAACATAGAGCACAGAGAAAGAAGTAATAAATACTACCATAGAAAGAAATTTAGTCAGCTTCATATTATTTTACAACCTCTCTGCTACCCTGAATTTAGAGCTGCGGCTGGAAGGATTCCTGTCTATTTCGCCGGCTCCGGGGATCAGGGGCTTACTTGTAATAATATCAATCAATCCGTCGGCCTTAAGCGCACGGAATGTGTGCTTAATCACGCGGTCTTCCAATGAATGAAAAGAAATAACACATATTCTAGCTTGCTTTTTTAAAATTGCAACGGCTTTGGTGATTGAACTCTCTAAAATTTCTAATTCCCTGTTTACGGCAATGCGCACTGCCTGAAAAGTCCGCGTAGCAGGATGTATGCGGTAATAGCTCTTGCGATACCTGTACGGAATAGCCCGCATCACAAGATTAGCTAATTGCGTGGTAGTAGAAATAGGCTGATTCCTGCGCTCCTCGACTAACAAATGCGCAATACGATTATGCCAGCGCTCCTGGCCAAAGCTCCAAAGCAGGTGAGAGATCTCATTTTCATTAAGGTTATTTATCAGGTCGTAAGCTGAAATATAGCTGCTTCTGTCTAAACGCATATCTAACGGCCCCTCCTCCTGAAAACTAAATCCCCTCTGCGCATCTTTTAGCTGGTAGCTGGAAATCCCTAAATCAAAAACAATTCCATCAATCTCTTTTATCCCAAGCTTATCTAAAACCTGGTCTAAATCCGCAAAATTGCTATGAACAAATTCACAGGAATTTTTAAATTCGTTTAGCCTCTTGCGGCATATTGCTAATGAATCTTCATCGCGGTCTATGGCGATCAACCTGCCCCCGGGAGTAATTCTTTTTAATATTTCAAGCGAATGGCCCCCTGTACCCGCCGTTGCATCTACAATTATTTGGCCGGGCGAAGTTTTAAGGTAATCTATAACTTCATGCAGCATAACTGGCGTATGCAGCAATTTTTCATCTGGCATCTATACATCCATTAACTTTTCTGCGATCTCTTCAAAAGACTGGCGGCTATTTGCGTAAAAATCATGCCACTTATCTTTTGCCCAAATCTCAATACGGTTAGAAACACCTACAATCATCACGTCTCTTTTAATTTCCGCAAAATCTTTTAAATAAAGCGGCAATAGAATCCTGCCCTGCTTATCAAAACCCACTTCGACAGCACCGCTAAAAAGCAGCCGGTTAAAAGTACGCGACTGCTGTTTGGTAAATGACATAGTTTTAAATTTGTTTTCCTGAGAACGCCATTCTTCCTCTGAGAACATAAAAAGGCATTTATCCAAGCCGCGGGTAACAAAAAACTTCTCCACGAATTGATTCTTGGCAACCTCGCGGAATTTGGCAGGCAAAATCAGGCGACCCTTACGGTCTATTGAATGCTCAAACTCACCGTAGAACATTTTTTCTTTCCTTCCACTTTACTCCACTTCTATCCACCTAACACCAAAAGTATAGACAAAATCTTCCCCTTTGTCAAGAAAAAATTTTACCTAAATCAAGCAAATACAACCAATTGTGGATTAGGCAATCGTAATAGCTAGCTATTGTGGTTTCTTAAAGGAATGTTGCAGGATCTTGCGGCAGGAAATTATATCTTTTTTAATTTGATGCGCCAAATCTTCTATGGAAGCGAATTTCTTATCCGGCCGGATGAATTTTATAAATTGGATTTCAAGAAATTCTCCATAAATATCTTTATGAAAATCAAATATATGCGCCTCGATTACGAGGCGCTTGTTTGAAGCATATATTGTAGGCCTGCGGCCGATATAACAGGCGCCGTCGTAGATTTTGCCGGAAAAAATAATCTTGACCGCATAAATACCCGGCGCAGGGATAACCTCATGATGCGGGTTGATGTTTGCCGTCGGAAACCCTATTCTGCGGCCAAGCGAGCTGCCTTTAATTACCGAGCCCAGAACGCTGACCCTGCGGCCAAGCAATTTTTCACTGCTTTCCAAATTGCCTTTTCTGATTAATTTTCTTATTGCCGTACTGCTGATGGGCTTATTGTTAATACGGATTATCGAAAATTTCTTTATTTTAAATTTATAGATTTTTGCTGCCTTGCGCAAAAGATTATAATTACCCAGGGCATGCCTTCCAAAACGAAAATTTTTACCGATATAAATATGCTGCGCGCCGATTTTATTAACCAACACATCTTTAATAAAATCCTCGGCGCTAATTCTAGAGAATCTTTTATTAAAATTTATTATGATACAGATATCTACACCTAAACCTTCGAGTAACCTAAGGCGGTGCTGGAGAGAGTAAAGGCTTTCTTCTTTTTGCGGATGCGGCCAAAAGGTTAAAACTACGCTTGTGCCTTTAGCCTGTTTGGCTTTCTTTACCAGTGCTTTTAAGATATTTAAGTGCCCACGGTGCAGGCCGTCAAAAACCCCCATGGCGACAATAGCCCTCTTGCACTTCTCGACTTCATTTATTCCGTGGACTATTTTCATTTAAACTCATATTAAAGATGATTGGATTTTAGAAATAACCGCTTTTTCAATTTTTTTAATATTGCCTGTTACTGTGCAGCCGCTGGCAGTCTTATGCCCACCGCCTCCGAAAAATGCGGCAATCCTATTCACATCAACTTTACCCTGGCTCCTTAAATTAACGCGCACCTCGTTTTTCCCTCCCAGGTTCTCTTTAAATAATACCACCACTTCAACCCCCTTAATCGCGCGGCCAAAACTTAAAAGCAGGTCAGCCAAATCAATAGACGGTTTTTTTGCTTTAATCAATTCTTTCTTAATCTGGAACGCGGCAATCTTGCCTTGGCAAAAAAATCTGATTTTTGGCAGAAGTTTAAGCAATAATTTTATATCGACAGCCGGAATATTTTCATAAGTATTCCGGTAAACCCGGGAAACATTAATTCCGGATTTTAAAAGCTCGGATGCAGCCTTAAACGTAAAACTGGAGGTGTTGGAATAGCGGAAGCTCCCTGTATCAGTCATTATTCCGGTATATAACGCTAAAGCCGTATCCTTATCTACGGGCTTGCGTAATTTTTTATATAATCTAAAGATCATCTCCGAACATGAGGATGCAGCGGGATCAATCCAGTTAACTTCTCCAAAAAACTGGTTACTGACATGGTGGTCAATATTCAATACCGGTTTATTATTTTTATTTAATTTATAAACATCGCCGGTGCGTTTTAAATCCGAGCAATCTAAAACCACAAAGCAATCAAATTTAATATGTTCGGATTCCCTGTTCAAGAGATGGATAAGCCTGTTGCCGGGGAGAAAATCATAACCATAAGGTAATTTATCATCATTTACGATTACCCCGTTCTTACCGAGCGACTTAATAAGGTTATAAAATCCAAGTTCAGCTCCCAGGGCATCGCCTTCGGGGCTGGTATGAACGGTAATTAAGAAATTATTATATTTTTTTATCGCCTGGCTTGCCTCATTTAGACCCATCCGGCTCCTTTATCTTGTTTAATAACTCTTCAATTTTTACGCTATACTCGGTAGAATGGTCTTCTTTAAACATAAGCTCGGGCGCAAAACGCAGGTTAATCCTCTGGGCGACCAAGCTGCGGATAAACCCTAAAGCAGAATCCAGGGCAAGTTTCGTCTTTTTATGATCATCCTCTTTGCCTAATACACTGTAGAAAATCTTGGCATTTCTTAAATCGCTTGACAACTCAACCTTGGTAATAGTAACAAAACCTATCCGCGGGTCTTTAAGTTTGTCATGGATAATAGTGCTTACTTCTTTTTTTATTGCCTCTTCCACCCGTTCACGCCTAGACATTATCTAAATCTCCCTTTCTAATCTGTTATTTTTATTAATTCTCTGATCAAGCCCAGCTCACCTTGAAGGGTCCTGACCTTTCCGTTAAGCTTAGCCTCCAATACTTTGGCAAATATTTTCTGGTACCGCGGGCCCGGCAAAACACCTAAACCGTGCAGGTCATTTCCTGAAACATAAAGGCGCATACCGTTATAGATTTCAAGAAAATCCGTAATATATCTTTTAAGATATTTATTCTGCGATGCGGACTTTAACAAAATAATCGTTTCATAACTTAAGGGCTCAAGCATAAAGAAAATCCGCGAGGGTAAAACACCTTTTTTGCTTAAAAACTGAATGAGCCTGCGGCTGGACTGGCAGTAACTGATAATCCTTTTCTCCTCCCCCTTACGCAGGCCGAGCCTTGAGGTGGTTTTTTTAATTTCACCTGGGGCAAGCGGCGCAAGGAGCGCGGTAAAATAAATAAGCCAGGTATCAAGCTGCCTATGGGCAGGGAAATTTTTAGTAAACCAAAGGATCTCTTTATCTATTGATTTAAATAAATCATACGTTGATTTGCCCGCCTTTAATTTCTTGCTGATAAATGACAGGGCGCATAAATTATTAAGCCGCTTTACTTGTTTCAGGGGATCATGCTCCTTAAGCATTAATACCAGCTCATCGCGTATCCTATGGGGGCTTACTTTATCCAACAGCCCATTTTTAACCGCATCCTCGAGGAGGAAAAGCGTCTTTGGCTCAATCTTAAAATTAAAACGCTGCTCAAAACGGATAGCCCTTAATATGCGCGTGGGGTCATCTTTAAAGCTTAAATCATGCAGAATACGGATTCTCCCGGCTGACAAATCATCCCTGCCCCCAAAAGGATCGATTAACTTCTGCTCATCGCCTCTGACGATGCTTACAGCCATGGCATTAATGGTAAAATCACGGCGCATAAGGTCGTCTTCCAGTAACCCGCAGCTGACTACCGGCAAGCAGGCGCAACAGGGGTATTTTTCCTTACGGGTAGTGGCAATATCCACTTTTAGCAAACCATCTAAAATTAGAGTAGCTGTCCCAAAACGTTCATGAACCCTTAATTCTGATTTTAATTTTTTAGCCAGCCTCTGGGCAAAAATAATACCGCTTCCTTCAACAGCAATATCTATATCAAAGTTTTTAACCCCTAAGATTAAATCGCGCAGGAACCCGCCGACTAAATAAGCCGGCATATTAGCCTCCCGGGAAACCTCCGCGGCAAGGATGATAATTTCTTTTAATTCGCCGGTAATCTTTTTAAAATATTTTTTCATCTTTTAGGGGCGCGGGTGGAACATTTTATGGACAGTTTTGAGCCGGTCTTTATCAATATGCGTATAAATCTGCGTCGTAGAAATATTTGAGTGGCCGAGCATTTCCTGCACTGAACGTAAATCCGCCCCTCTCTCTAATAAATGGGTAGCAAACGAATGCCTTAAAGTGTGCACCTTTATCGGCTTTTTAATTTTAGCCTCACGAGCGTAACGCTTAATCAATTTCCAGACGGATTGCCGGGATAGCTTTGCCCCGGAGCGGCTGATAAAAAGGTGTTCAGAGGCCCTGTCTTTTAAAAAATGCGGCCGGCTAAACTCCAGGTACCTGTTAATGCTATGGATAGCTTTCTTACCCAACGGAATAACCCGCTCCTTATTGCCCTTTCCGATACAACGTAAGAACCCGATATCCAAATTTACATTATTTGTTTTAAGAAAAGTCAATTCGGATACACGCATACCCGTGGCATAAAGAGCCTCGAGTATCGCCTTATCCCTCGAGCCCTGATAATCGCGTGGATCCGGCTGGCTGATCAACGCCTCTACTTCATTCAAAGAAAGGGTATCCGGGACTTTTTTCCATAATTTTGGCGAATCAATTAAAGTAGTAGGATCGCTTTTTAAGACCCTCTCACGGGCCAAAAATCGATGGAACATGCGTATAGCCGCAAGCCGGCGCGATATGCTGACCGGCGATATCCCCTTAGTTTTTTCAAAAAGCATAAATTCAATGATATCATTTTTGGCTGCCTTAGAAAGCGCGTTTATCCCGCGCTTAATAAGAAAATCGAGGTAAATATTCAGGTCCTCGCGATAAGCAATAACGGTATTTTTTGACAGCCCGCGCTCAACGACAAGATAATCCAAAAACGAATCAATCAACTCTTTCAT
>JAHFFR010000052.1 GCA_023247825.1 Candidatus Omnitrophota bacterium | reverse complement strand
GCCCAAAAGCTGGAGAAACTAAAAAACGAAATCAGGATTTCTCTTGATTATTATAAGCGAAAATTTCCTGAGAAGGGCATAAGGGATATTTTTGTAGTTTCCGATAAAGAGAGCCATCAGGAACTAAGTTCTTTCTCTTCAGAATCATCTATTCCCGTTAAATTCGTGGACACTAAGAAGGTCTTAGGAAAAGAAGCGGTTTACTCCTCTATACTGGTTAAAAGTTTTGCCGCCTCCTTATTTAAAATAGCCGTGCTCAAAGTTAAAATAGACCTTGTCGGCGAGAAGCTTAAAGCAGCCAAGATAACTGCCGCAGGGGGGAAACCGTTTGCTTTACTGGAGGGTTTAAGGATAGATTTTAGGTATATATTAATAGGGATTATTATATGTGCATCTGTTTTTGGATACGGGTTGATGCGTATTACGCCTGTGCAGGAGGAAATTACCGGTATTAAAAACAAGCGCGTGAAAATCAGCTCTGTTGTCCAAGGTGATACTATTGAGGAGCTTTCCGCAATAGGCTCTCAATACAGGAAAAAGATTTTAACTTTGGATAATTTAGTAAAAAATCAGATGTATGTTACTTATCCGCTCGATGCAATACCGCGGGTTATACCTAAAGGCGTATGGCTGGACAGTTTTGATTTTAACCAAAAAAATGGCGCCGGCCAGGAGCTTATCCTCAATGGAAAGGTTTATTTGATCGACAGCGAAAAGGAAATGGAGTCGGTTAATACCTTCTTAGCGAATCTAAAAAATGATCCGGTGTTTTCCAGGCATTTTAAGGAGATAAACATAAATTATATTGACCGGAAAATAGAGCACGAAAAAAGCATGGTGACATTTACCATAGTTTGCAGGAACCCTCCGGAGAAGAAATAATGGAAAAAATCGAGCTATTGGAAAAAAATAAAAATAAAATCTTAAATTTCGGGATAATCCTTTTGGCTTTATTCATTGCCTTTCAGGTTTATAAATCAACTGATGAACGGATAAATACTTTGACCGGCAAGAAAAATGAGGAGCTTAAGAAGAACGCGGTCTTGCAGGAAATAGCGGCCCTGGAGAAAAAGATAGAAGGATATAAAAAAGTTTTTGCTGAAAAAGATATGAGTTCTATTGTTGAGACGATTTCAACTATTGCCAGGAGCAGTTCGGTAGATATTGTTTCCATAAAACCTATCGAAAAAGAAACAAGCGCCGATTACGTCAAGTTGACATTCTTGATAACGGTGAGTTCACCCAACTATCATTTGCTGGGTAATTTTATAAGCCAAATTGAGGCCGATAAGGATGTATATATGGTCAGCGAAGTAAGCATAAATTCAGCGGACCCTGAAAATATGAAAGAAGGCGCGAATAGGGATTTGCGCGTTAATTTAAAGATCAGCACTGTATCTTATTGATAATGAGCCAAGTAGATAAGTTTATATCATTTATGTTTTTATTATGCGGGTTAATAAATTTCTGCCCTGCTGTTCTGGCGGCGCAGGAGAATACCGATGTAATAGCTGACCGTCCGCAAGTTGAGTATAAATCGGGGGGGCTGCGCGATCCATTTACGACATATATAATCCAAGAAAAAAAGGTTAATGTGCAGGTAGAGGCAACTCCGGATTTTGCCCAGATGGAAGCTAAATTTAGCGAATTAAAGGTGCAGGGAATAATCTGGGGCACAAAGATGCCCCAGGCAATTATTAATGATAAAGTATATACTGTTGGCGATAAAGTCGATGAAGCCGAAATTTCAAGTATTGACAATAAAGGGATTAATTTAAGCACTGCCGCAGGTATGGTTCATTTAGCTGCACCCGGGCAGGCCAAGGTTTCGAATGAAGATAATATGACTAACACCCCCGCGCTAATCAGCACCCGGCGCTAATTTGAATTACGCCGGTATACCCTTGTGGGCTAGGAGGAATAAATGAAAAAAATATTTTTGACTACTGCAGCTGCCTTTTATTTAATATTTGTTTTTTTTATTACGCAGCTAAATGCGCAAGCCGGGCCTGTTTTTACAGACACAGCAGGGCCAACTATCTCTATGGATTTTAAAGACGCCAGCCTTAAAGATATACTGAAGGCGCTTTCCATACAGGCGGGAAAGAATTTTATTGCCTCTGAAGCGGTGCAGGATAGGAAGATTACTCTTTATTTCGATAAAGTGCCTTTGGGCCAGGTGATAGATAAAATTTTTAGCGCTAATAACCTTTCATATGATTTAGATAACAATGCTAATATTTTCGTGGTTAGAGAGTGGGGTAAGATGGATACCCAGACAGTAACCAAAGTCTTTTATTTGAAAAATGCCTCTGTTTCTACTTCATCCTTGAAAGCGGATTTGTCTAAAGGCGCCAATAGTGATAGTTCAAGCTCTACATCTTCCGGATCTACTTCTAGTGTTTCTACATCTTCCGGATCTACTTCTAGCACAACTTCTACTAATGGAAAATGGAAGGTAGATGAAGAAAGCGGAATTACCTTTGCTATAAAGAAATTGCTCTCGAGTAATGGCTCAGTAATTGAAGATTTTCGTACCAACAGCCTTATTGTTACAGATACTCCTATGAAAATACAAATGATTACCCAGGTTATCGCGTCCTTAGATGTTCCGGTTGCCCAGGTAATACTTGAAGTTGAAATGCTGGATGTAAGCAAGGATGTAGTAGATAAAATGGGGTTTGAATTTGGCGAGTCTCCTTTTACAGCCATTCTTACCGGCGCTACCGCAAGCACGGGTTTTCCTTATGCTGGTTGGAGCAAGATCTTTAATGGAGGTGATGGTTCTTTAGCAATTAATACTGGCAATAATACTTACCAGATGCAATTACATTTTTTAAGGACGCAAACTGATACAAAATTTTTGGCCCGGCCGAAACTTCTTACCTTAAACAATGAAACCGCGGAGATATCTATTGTAAAAGATGAGATAGTGGGTAGAGAGGATACATCAACCGTCCCTACAACCGGTGGCTCAACCACTACCTCTGTATATAAAAGATCAACGGATCTATCGCTTTCCAAAGAAGGAACAGGTATTTTCCTTCGAGTAACCCCGCAGATAAATCTGGATACCAACGAAGTTACTATGGTGATAAATCCAAAATCAAGCGTTTCAAGCTTAAGCCCCTTAAGCACATCAGCTAATCCGCAATCAGATATTGAAGTAAGAAGCACAAAATCTATAGTTAAAGTTAAGGACGGAGAAACAGTAATTTTAGGCGGGCTTATTCACCAGCAGAAAAACCTTGCTTTAAAAAAATTACCCATATTAGGGGATATTCCTTTCTTTGGGGCGCTATTTAGGAATAAAAATCAAACAAAAGATCTTGAGCGCGAAATGATAGTTTTTATTACTCCGCGTATTGTTAGGGATAAAACAGATATCAGCAAATCGGGCCAGCTTAAGAACATCCAGCTGCCGGTAAGGGAGCAAGGCGTTAGAGTTAATACAACGCGGGATTATATTATCAATTCCAATATGAATAGATTCGAAAAAAATATAAATGCTAAAAGATAAATATTTAAGGCTCGGGGAATTTCTTGTTAAAGAAGGTTATATTACTGTCAGCCAGCTTGATAAAGCTATCAGTGTGCAGCGGCAGGAAGGCGGCCGGCTTGGAGAAATTTTAATTAAGCTGGGGGTGGTTAAAGAAGATCAGGTTGTGGCTGCCTTAGGCAAGCAGTTAAACATGCCTTATTTCTCGCTTGGCACCGGAATGCTTAAGCCGGCGATGGACCAGGGCCTAGAGCATCTTATACCCCAGGAGTTTGCGTATAAAAATTCTGTTTTGCCCCTTTCACGCATGCTCAGGTCATTGACTGTCGCGATGTCCGATCCATTGGACCTGCTTCTTATTGACAGCCTCAGGAAGCTTACCGGCAGCGAAATCAATCCGGTAATTGCCACGCGTTCCGATATCATGAAAGCAATTGAAGAATTTTACGGCAAATCCGCAATGCTTAAAGATGCCGTAGATTCAAGTTATGATATAAATGCTTCATTCGTCCAAAGTTCCGAAGAAATGGGGCAGGAGCTTAGCCTTGATAAGTTGATTGCCAGGGCAGAAGAGGCCCCGGTCGTAAAATTAGTTGATCTGATAATCCGCCAGGCAATTAATGAGCGGGCTTCAGACATACATATCGAGCCTTTTAAAGACAAAATTTCACTGCGCTACAGGATTGACGGTAAGCTTTACGAAATACCTCCCCCGGCAAAACACCTGCATTTGCCGCTTGTCTCCCGTGTAAAAATTTTAGCCAAACTTGATATTGCTGAAAAACGCCTTCCTCAGGACGGGGCAATTTTAGTGCGTATTGATGAGCGGCCGATTGATATCCGGGTTTCTGTTATTCCGACTATTTACGGAGAAAAGGCGGTTTTGAGAATATTAGACCGCGGTACGGTTATGTTGGATTTAAGCACTATGGGGTTCGATGTAAAACAGCTTGAGCAGATTCGCAAAGCAATTTTTTCCCCTTATGGTTTGGTTTTTATCACCGGGCCAACCGGCAGCGGGAAAACTACTTCGCTCTATGCAATTTTAAATGAAATCAAAAGTCCTGCTAAGAATATCGTTACAGTTGAAGATCCCGTGGAGTATAAAATGGATGGGATTAACCAGGTGCAGATTAAGCCGGAAGTCGGGCTTACCTTTGCCGCGGCTTTGCGTAGTTTCTTGCGCCAGGATCCGGACATTATGCTTGTCGGAGAGGCCAGGGATTTAGAGACCGCGCAGATCTGCATTCGTTCAGCTCTTACCGGGCACTTGGTTTTAAGCACGCTGCATACTAATGATGCCCCGTCCGCAGTAAGCCGGCTTATGGATATTGGTATTGAGCCGTACATGCTTGCCCCTTCTTTGCTGATTGTTATTGCCCAGAGGCTTATTCGTAAGCTATGCCCTGATTGTAAAGAAGCGTATGAGCCTACCAAAACCCAGCTTAAGGGCGCAGATATTAAGGCGGAATTAATTTATAGGGCTAAGGGCTGCGCAAAATGTAATAATGCCGGATACAAAGGCAGGACATGTATCGGCGAGGTCATGTCTATAACACCGGAAATCCAGGATTTAATTAATCAAAGAGCGAATTTCCAGAAAATACGTGAGGTAGCCAGGGTTAAAGGTATGCAGACGCTTTATGAATCAGGAATTAAAAAGGTCGAAAGCGGCATAACTTCTTTGGAAGAGGTGTTTTCTGTTACGTTGGGAGAATAGTGATGCCCAGGTTTTATTATATTGCCAGGAATCGGTCAGGCGCCAAGGAAACCGGCACAGAAGAGGGGTTAAGTCAGGAAGA
The DNA here is from genome assembly GCA_023247825.1 of Candidatus Omnitrophota bacterium. GTDB lineage: Bacteria > Omnitrophota > Gorgyraeia > Gygaellales > Profunditerraquicolaceae > UBA6249. Next base: position 2,431 of record JAHFFR010000052.1, on the reverse strand, counting down.
TGTAGTAAATAAAATTCAGGCCAAAGGATTGATTGTAGTTAGTGTTATTCCCGAAAGCGTAGAAGCCCCCGGTAAGCTTAGTAGTGAGAGTTTAACAAAAATTAAGTTTAAACCTAAACACGGCAGGGCAACTGCTGAAGACCTCATGTTTTTCTGCCGGCAATTATCAACTTTAATCGGGGCAGGCGTTACAATACTTAAGAGCTTGGATATTATTTCCAACCAGGTGTCAAGTAAAAAGCTTTATACCGTAACCATTGAATTAACCAAAAGCATGGAAGCGGGCCTGAGTTTTCATGAAGCAATGGCCGCGCATCCAAAAATATTTTCTGACCTTTGGATTAATCTTGTTGAAAGCGGTGAAGCAAGCGGGAATCTGGCAGTTATCTTAAGCCGCCTGGCAACTTATTTAGAGAAAAACGCGGAGTTTAAAAGAAAAGTTATTTCAGCGCTAATCTATCCGGGGATCCTGACGGCTGCAGGCTTGGGCGCGCTTTTTTTTATGGCTGTAAAAATTATCCCGACATTCGCGGAAATATTCAAAGGTTTTAATATCACCCTGCCCTTACTTACCCAAATTTTGGTCGGAATAAGCGATTTCTTGAGATTTAATATGATTGTGATATTCCTGATTGCCGGCGGGGTTGTTTTTGTTTTTAAGCATTACCTCAAGACTAAAGCGGGCAGGAAAAATTTTGAAAGTTTTAAATTTAAGATGCCTGTATTCGGCGAGTTTTTCATGGCTTTAAATTTCGAAAGGTTTTCTTCCGGGATGTCGACTCTGCTGGAGTCAGGTGTCCCCATTCTTTATTCTTTGGAAATATCAGAACGCAGCGTAGATAACCTGATAATGACCGATATTATCCGTAAAATTAAAGAGGATGTACGGGAAGGTAAGTCATTCCGGGAATCGCTTGAACGCAGCGGTTTTTTTGAGCCGATGTTCATTCAAATGGTCAGTATCGGAGAGGAAATCGGCGAACTGCCTCAAATGTTCAAGAAGATCAATGTTTTTTATCAGGAATACTGCGAGACATTCCTTACGAGATTTGTTTCTATGTTCGAGCCTTTTGTTTTGGTTTTTATTGGTTCGCTTATAGGTGTTATGGTAATAGGCATGTTTTTGCCGATATTTAAAATTGCCAGTATTGGGGGATAAGACAGGCGTGTCATTGCGAGGAGTCCCGTTAAAAGGCGGGGCGACGAAGCAATCTCGTTAGATGATAAAAAGATTGACAAGTTTTTAATGTTGGGTTAAACTAAAACAAGTTGATGTTTCGACTCGTAGGAAGCGTTAAAATTTGGCACTAAAATTTTAACCACTCGTCAAAGTTTAGCTGAATAAGAACTTAAGATGTTCAGGGAGGGAAAATGAGGAAAGGTTTTACGTTAATCGAATTGATTGTTGTGATTATTGTAATTGGAATTTTAGCCACGGCGGCAGTGCCGCAGTATTTGAAAGCTACTGAAAAAGCAAGGGTTGCTAAGGCGAAGTCTAATTTGGCTTTGATTGCCCATGGAGAGGCAATGTATTATGCAGATAACGATACATATATAGCGGGCGCAACTTCAGCAGCCGTTGTTACTGCTCTACAAAATTACGTAGAGTTAGGTGCTCTTAATTCTGATGGCGATTGGAGTTATGCAGTAACCGGTGGCACTACTTTCACGGCTACTGCGACAAGAGCGGCCGGTGGTTCGCATGCAGGCCAGACAATAACTCTAAATCAAGCAGGAACATGGGGAGGGAGTTTTGTTCTGTAATCCTAAACTTTATGTATAAAGGTTTCACCCTTGTTGAGTTAATTACAGTTTTAGTAATTATCGGTATTATCGTAGCTTTTGTTGCGCCCCAGTTCGCAGTAACCAAAGAACGCGCGCTGGATAGGGAAGCAAAGGCTACGCTTGCGCTTATCCAGGCAGCGGAGAATATTTATAAGATGGAGCTAAACTCATATTACCCTTCACCTGCCGGAACTATCAGCAATGATACCGCTGCAAATACGGATTTAATAAATGCTAATTTAAAGCTGAGTCTCCCTGTAGCCGGCGCTAGTTCCGCATGGAATTATAGCGTGAATTCTAATGCTCCTGGGCAGGCGACAGCTACGCGTAATAAAGCAGGAGGCAGGACTTTTTCCAATCTTTTTACTTCTGATGCAATTTCTTGTACGCCTAATGGAGACATATGCCCGCCTTAATTTCTAACCACAAAAAAGCGGAAATTAGGGACAGCGGCCTATTTCCTAATGGAAATAGGCCGCTGTCCCTATCGGGATTTACCCTTGTTGAAATAATTGTAGCAACAGTGATACTTTCCTTGATTATATTAGGGATGCTTAGCGTTTTTGTCGCCGGCAATAAACATATCATACATATCCGCGAGCGCATGACCGGCACAGAATTAGGCAAGCTTTTTATTGATCCCATG
>JAHFFR010000051.1 GCA_023247825.1 Candidatus Omnitrophota bacterium | reverse complement strand
ATTATTTTTTTACTTTAAATTACCCCTAAGTTGTTAATTTTAAATAGGATTCATGCCTTCTTTCCTAATGCGACATAAGCTCGGAAATTTTAAAAATAGGCAAGAATAACGAAATAACAATGCCTCCGACAACAATGCCTAAAAAGGCAATAACCAGCGGTTCTATCATGCTGGTTAAAGCGCTGGTTGCGGCATCCACCTGATCGTCATAAAAATCAGCAATCTTAGAAAGCATTTTTTCAAGCTGGCCTGTTTGCTCACCGACATTAATCATTCGCGTGACCATAGGAGGGAAAACCCCGCTTTTCGCAAGCGGCTTAGAGATAGGTTCTCCGTTACGCACGCTTTTCGAGCAATTAATTATTGCCTCCTCGACCACTTTATTTCCGGCTGTCTTGCTTACAATTTCCAAGGCGCTTAATACGGAGACACCGCTTTTTACTAAAGTAGAAAATGTCCTCGAAAACTTGGCTACGGTTAATTTACGTAAAAGCGGGCCAAAAACAGGAAGTTTTAGAGCCTGCTGATCAAACAGATATCTGCCTTTTTTAGTTTTCAGGTAATTCCTGAATAAATAAATGGCAACCCCTAAAGAAACCAAAGAATATAAGAAATACTTCCTTAAAAGGTCGCTGACAAAAATCAAAGCTTGGGTAGGCAGAGGCAATGTCCCGCCCAAAGAATCAAATATTCCCTTAAACGTAGGCACTACTTTAAGTAAAAGCACGGCGGTAATAATAATGGCCATGCTTATAACTACAGCTGGGTAAACAAGGCTGGAAATAACTTTACGGTTAAGCGCCGCCTGCTTTTCCATAAATGTGGCCAAACGGTCAAGAATCTCATTCAACATACCGGAGGCCTCTCCGGCTTTTGTCATATTCACAAACAACTCAGAAAAAACTGCCGGGTGTTTAGTCAAGGCGTCACAGAAACTCATCCCTGCTTCAATATCTTGCCGTACTTCATTAATAATGATCCTGAAACCTTCGCTTTCAATTTGCTCGCCTAAAATACCCAAAGCATTGACCAAAGGAATACCGGCATCAATCATCGTTGCCAGCTGCCGGGAAAACACGACTAAATCATCAAGCTTAATTTTTTTATCACCCGCCTTAGGCTTTACGGCAGTATCTTTAGTTATCTCCACGGCAACAACCACCAACTCTTTTCTATGTAAAATATCGGCTACCTCTGCCTCTGAAGCAGCCTGGATTATTCCGTTAATAGTCTGGCCTTTTCTATCTTTTGCGGTATATTGGTATGAATTCATAAATTATCCACCACTCTCAAAAATGCATCGACAATCTTCGGATCAAATTGCGTGCCGCTATTACGTTTAATCTCTAAGATCGCCTCTTCTTTAGCTAAAGGCACCTTTCTGTAAGAACGCGCCGAACGCATAGCTTCATAAGCATCGGCAACATGAATAATCCGCGCACCCAAAAGAATATCTTCCCCCTTTCTTCCTTCCGGATAGCCGGTACCGTCATAATGTTCATGGTGCTGCCTAACCAAGTCTACCACTCCGTTTAAAAAAGTCAATGGCTCTAGAATCTGCGCTCCGATAGTCGGATGTTTACGGATCTGCTCCCATTCCAGCTCCGTAAGAGCAGAAGTTTTCAATAATATGCTATCCTCAACTCCGATTTTGCCTAAATCGTGCAATTCGCAGGCTTGGCGCAATAACTCAATTTCTTTCGCAGGAAGCTTCAGGTAATTTGCAATAGCTACGGCATAGCGCGAAACATTTTCAGAATGGCTGTGCGTATAGTGGTCACGGGCATCAATTGCCTGTGCTAAAACTTTAATCGTACGCATATATGTCGAACGCAGGTCCTCATAAAGCCGGCTTAAATTAGTAGTTGCCTCTTCGATCCTTCTGGCTAAAAGCATATTTTGTTTTTCTAAAGCCTGATTGCTCTCTTTCAGCCCTTGAGAAAATTTACGGTTAGCTATAAGTAAAACATGGAGCTTAATTCCTTTTTCAACGACAGACTTTAATTTTTCAGTATTTACCGGCCGGCTTAAAAAATCATAAATTCCCAGCTCGCTTAACTCTCTTACCTTTTCTTCCTCCCCTGGCTCATAGAGAACAACTACCACAGAATCCGGGTCAATTATCTTAAGCTCGTTAATCAAAGAAACCATATCTGTTTGCTCCACTCCATACTTTAAAAATATCATTTCGTAATTGCTCCGCCTTAGACTCGAAATACCTGCCTGAACAGTAGATTCCGCAAAAACAGAGTAGGCCCCTAAACCAAGCAATTGTTCCTTTATATAGGCAGAATAATAATTATCATCGCAAATCAAAAGTATCTTTCCGTAAACTTCCATAATTATTCCTCGGTAGTAATCCTTATTGCCTCATCCAGGGTAGTTAATTCTTCTTTGACCTTAAGAAAAGCGTCATCGCGTAAAGTTTTCATTCCCTGCTTATCAACCATATAGGCCTTAATTTCATCTATTGATTTCCTGCGGATAATCATTTCTCTGGTCGTGTCATCGATCAAAGCTGTCTCGAGCACCGCAATCCTTCCGTAGAACCCGGTATTATTGCAATACTTGCAGCCTTGTGCAGCATAAAAATTAGCCTTACCGGGAAATCCTATCTTTTTTAAGAAATCCTCGGAAACCTCAATTGGCTTACGGCACTTAAGGCAGATCTTGCGCGCAAGCCGTTGTGCGCACAACATAATTACGCTGGAAGCTACTAAAAACGGCTCTACCCCCATATCAATAAGGCGGGTAATACTTGAAATCGCATCATTAGTGTGCAATGTAGAGAGCACAAGTTGCCCGGTAAGCGCCGCTTTAATCGCGATATCCGCAGTTTCAGCATCCCTGATTTCACCGATCATAATTACATCCGGGGACTGGCGCAAAATAGAACGCAGGCCCGAAGCAAAATCAAGGCCGATATCCGGCCTGACCTGCAGCTGAGTAATACCTTCCACCTGATATTCTACAGGATCTTCAATGGTAATAATATTTCTCTCAGGAGTATTCAATTGATTTAATACAGAATAAAGCGTAGTAGATTTACCCGAGCCCGTTGGTCCGGTAACCAGCATCATACCGAAAGGCCTTGCCACAGCTTTCTTGAAAACCGCAGCAGGCTGTTCAGAAAAACCAAGCTTATCCAAACCGATAGAAAGATTACCTTTGTCTAAAGCACGTAAAACAAATTTTTGCCCAAAAGCCGTTGGTAGGCTTGAGACGCGAAAATCAACTTCTCTCCCCTCTGTTTTTACTTTAAACCTGCCATCCTGCGGAATACGATTTTCAGTAATATCCAAATTAGAAATAATTTTAAGGCGGGCTAAAATCGCGTTTTGATTTATTTTAGGCACCCTTAAAACATCATGCAGCGAACCATCTATGCGGTACCTGATACGCAGGCAATCAATTTCCGGCTCAACATGTATATCAGAAGCCCTCCTCTTTAAAGCCTGAGCTAATATAATCTCCACCAATTGCACAATAGGCGCCTTTTCGCTCTCCATAAGAGCATTGGACAATTCAATTTCATCCGGCTTGAGCAGTTCTAAATTCTTATCTGCCCCAGAATCCCGGCCTAAAGCTGTTTCATCAAGTATATTTTGCATATCTTTGGCATCTTTGCGGTACTGGCTATCAATAGCATGGGTAATTTCATCCTCCGGGCTTAAAACTATATCAATATTGCATCCGGTAAAATTACTTAAATCATCAAGTGCAAAAATATTTAGCGGATCAGACATTGCAACGGTAATCGTGCTGCCGATTCTGGACAAAGGAATTGTATTATAAAGTTTAGCCATACGCTCTGGAATCAAATTAATGATATCCGCGTCAAACTTGAATTTAGCCAAGCGCAAGGTAGGTATATAAAGTTGCTCTGAAAACAAAGAAAGCAAGACTTCTTCAGTAATGATCCCCTCATCAACCAGGACTCTCCTTAAAGGCACGCCTTTCTCTTTTTGCAGGCTCAAAGCCCGATCCAGTTGCTCTTTGGTTATATGCTGGCTTTTTAGAAGTATCTCAATTATATTTTCTTTCAGTGAGTGCATATTATTCATCCGGCGCGGTTACGCGCAAGACCTCTTCAATCGTAGTTAAGCCTTTTAAAGCGGCGACCACGCCGTCTTGGCGCAGGGTAACCATTCCCTCAAGGCGCGCCTGCTGCTTGATAAACTGCTCTTGAGCACCGCTAAGAATTAATTCACGGATCTTCGGGCTAAGCGGCAGGATTTCGGCGATTACCGTTCTCCCGGAATAACCGGTATTAAAACAATGCTGGCACCCCTTGCCTTTGTAAAATTGTAATTTTCCATTTTTTTTCACATCCAGCTTTAAATTATCGGCGACCTCATTTTTAAGAACATGGACCTCTGTGCAATATGAACATACCTTACGCACCAACCTCTGCGCCACGACACAGACTAAAGAAGAATTAATTAAATAGGGCTCTACTCCCATATTCACCAGCCGCACCAGGGCGCCTGCGGCAGTGGTCGTGTGCAAGGTAGAAAGGACAAGATGGCCGGTAAGGGCACTTTTAATTGCTATATCAACTGTTTCATAGTCACGGATTTCCCCGATCATTATTACATTAGGATCCTGGCGAAGGATGGAACGCAGGGCCGCGGCAAAACTAAGGCCGATTTCTGCCCTTGCGGTCACCTGATTTATGCCTTCCAATTGAAATTCTATCGGGTCTTCGACTGTAACAATATTTTTATCCGGGCTGTCTACGGATTTTAATATCGCATAAAGAGTGGTGGTTTTACCGCTTCCGGTCGGCCCGCAAACTAAAATCATCCCGTGAGGCAACGTAGAAACTTTAGCCAAAATTTCCAAGGCGTGGTCGCTAAAACCTAATTTTTTTACATCTAGATTTACCTGCGATTTATCCAGGATACGCAAAGCGACTTTTTCTCCGTAACTAGACGGTAAAATAGAAACGCGAAAATCTATTTGGCGGTTAAGTATCTTTATTTTAAAACGCCCGTCTTGAGGAAGGCGGTGCTCAGCAATATCCAGCTCCGAGATAACCTTAACACGCGACACTATCGAAGGGTGCATTGCCTTAGGCGGAGCCTTTTGCTCCTGTAATAATCCGTCGATGCGAAAACGTATACGCAATTTCTTATCAAAGGGCTCGATCAAAATATCAGAAGCCTTCTTTTTTATTGATTCTTCCAGCATCATATTGACAACTTTAATTACCGGGGCATCCTGGCTGACCCGGCCCAGTTCCTGATCGCTGAGAGGCGCTTCCTTCTCCTCTTTTACCAGCTCAATAGAAGAAACGGTCATTTCTTTAACTAAGTCCTCAATAATCCCCTTAGTGGTATCAGGATAAGATAATTCGATAGTCTGGTTGATATCCTGGGCTGAAGAGATTATAGGGTTTATTTTAAAACCGGTAAGCGCCTGCACATGGTCAATGGCAAATATATTTAACGGATCAGCCATGGCCAAAGTAATGGTATCCCCCATTTTAGATACAGGAATAATCTGATAATGGCGGGCGATATCTGCGGGGATTATTTTTACAATATCTAAATCAATTTTAAAACGTTTTAAATCAATTAAAGGCAGGCCCAGCCCCTCGCTTAAAGTAGTAATCAGCTCATTTTCCTTGACAAATTTAAGCTCTACAATAATATCGCTAAGCTTGCCGCCTCTGGCGGTTTGCACTTTAAGCGCGAGTTTGAGCTGTTCAGCAGTAATAAGTTTGTTGTTAATTAGTATTTCGGTAAGCCGACTTTTAAGAGAAAGCATTATTCTTTGTCTTTATAATATTTCTCAATCGCTCTCTTAATATCAGAAGAAGTTGAGACAAATGTCTGCACGCTGCATCCGCTAAGCAACTCTACATCTTCAATAGCCTGGACATTTAAAGGATTGGACATTGCCAGCGTAAGGTTATTTCCGATTTTATCTATCGGCACAAGCAGGTACTGCCGGGCAACTCTACCGGGTATAATACCGGTAATATCCATATTTACATCATAATTGCTCAAGGGCAAATAAGGAAAACCATATTGCGCGGTCAATGACTGTGCAATATCATCTTCTTTGACAAACCCCAGTTCAACCAAGATTTCGCCGATTAAGCCGCCTTTATCCCGCTGGACATTTAAAGCCTGATCCAGCTGAGCCAGGGTAATTACCCCGCGGTCAAGCAATAATTCACCTAATTGTTTATTATTAATTCTCCTAATCACTTTTGGTCCTTGCTCAAAAAACTGCTACCTGATTTTTACCGTTAGACTTGGCTTTTTTTAACATTTCCTTGGCTTTTGCGATTAACTGCCCTGCTTCAACTCCATCCAGGGGATTTTCGCTCACTCCTGCGCTAAAAGTAAGGCAGCTATTGCTGTTTCGGTCTTTACAAAAAGCCGATTGGACTTTTTTACGAATTTCCTCAGCAATCTCCAAAGCCTGCCGCTTATTTCTTTCAGGGAGAATAAGCGAAAACTCATCATCATCCGTTCTTCCCGCCCGGTCAACTTCAGTAATTGAATCGCGTACCAAGACAGCAATTTTCTTTAAGGCTAATTCCTCGTTAATTAATCCGAATTTTTCACGGTAATTCTTAAAATTATCAATATCAAAAATAACAAACGCGCACGGCCTCTGGTAAACAATTGCCCTCTTAATCTCTTCCTGCAGGCGGGAGCAAATAAAAACCTTGTTATAAAGCCCGGTAAGAAGGTCTTTTATCTCGAGCGACTCCACGCGATGGGCTAAAATATCATTTTCAATAGCCACGGCTATCTGTTTTGAGAATATCTCTAAAAGCTCAATATCATCTTTGGAGTAAGAAAAATTTTCGCGGTTATTGGCAATTCCCAGCACCGCCTTAACGCTATTCCTTAAAAATATAGGCATAGATAAACAATTTTTCATCTGAAATTTAGCAAAAAAATCAACGGTAAGGTTATCGCTTAATAAATTCCGCTTATCTAAAATAAGAAGCTTATTTAAATTAAACGCCTTGTTATAAATATCCTCTTTCGGGCCGACCTCCAGGGCCCTTAAATAATCTGTTCTTGCCCCATCTGCTACTTTTATACAAAAGGAGTCTTTGCCCTCTTCTTTAAACAGTAAAAAGGCGGTTTCTGAATTTGCTAAAAGACGGGATTTCTCAATCGCGATTTTTAAAATATCTTCGAATTTTGCCCCCTGCGAAATAAGAGAGCTGACCTGCATCAGATTGGAAAGAATGATTATCTTCTTCTGAATTTCTAAGTTAATCTCGGTTGTCTTTTCACTGTAACGCTTGAGCTCATCCATATTGCCGCGAATACGCTGGGTAAGCTGATTTAATACATTGCTTAATTCTCCGACTTCATCGCTATGGCCTATTTCTAATTTACGGTCGATATCTCCTGCGGCGATAGATTTTGCATGCGCAGCCACTGAAGTCAAGCGGTCAAAGACCTCTTTAATCACTAAAAGCCCGAACAACGCCACAATTATACTGACAATAAGAGAGATGACAATATCAGCCTTAAGCCCGAATTTAGGCAGGATGTAATTTGAGACAAGGTATACGCAAACTAAAAACGGCAAGATAGACATAAGCTGAAAAGCAATCATAAGCTTTTGTTTAATTGTCCGCGAATTTAAAGAAAACTGATCAATTTTCTTATGCATATTTTCTCCGCTATTTGCTTTAACATATCACAAATGATCCTTAAAATACCAATAATTATACCCCTTAACCCCTTACATATCAATAGATTTGTTAAATTCCGTAACCAGG
>JAHFFR010000009.1:1980-34538 GCA_023247825.1 Candidatus Omnitrophota bacterium | reverse complement strand
TTATGCAGGGCAGGGCAAGGGCCGGTTTAAGGCCCCAGGATATGCTGTTGTTGCCGGCTAAATTACTGCAGAGCGGGATTAAAAGCGGCACGGATTTTTCTAATGCCGCCCTTGACGGCGTGTTTGCCCTGGGTAACGGCATAAAGAAGTTTTTTGAAGACATTATAAATAAGCCGGCCCCGGCAAATTAGTTTTTTGAAATTATGGTGGGTATAGCTCAATTGGTCAGAGCGTTAGACTGTGGCTCTAAAGGTTGCGGGTTCGATCCCCGTTACCCACCCTTAACTTATTGTGCTGCAATGAGTTACGTAATTAAAAATTTCAGTTAGATTTTACCACTCTTTACGTCAATTGGAGTAGAAGGAGTGCTTGACAAAAATGATTTTCCATGCAAAAATAAATCAACAATTAAGTAGAGTGGTATGTTCGAAGGGGGAACTGCCACGTAAAAATAATTAAAACCTTCGCTAGAAATAGCGAAGGTTTTTTGTTTATTCTATGAGATACTACGGATGTAAAAATAGGTTATTAGATTTTCTTGAAGAAGGAGTTGTAAAGACTGGTATTAATCATGGATCCAGTTTTTGCGATTTGTTCAGTGGAACTACCGTTGTTGCTCAACATTTCAAAAGAAAAGGTTTTACCGTTTTTACAAATGATATCATGGAATTTTCATATGCTATTGCTAGGACATATATCAAAAATAATCAATATCCATTTTTTAAGGGTTTGAAAGGCATAGTCTCTGGAGTCAATGGCTGTAGAGAGAATATTATAAGTGTGGTTGAGCACCTCAATAATCTACTCCCGTTAGAAGGCTTTATTTATAATAATTATTGTCCTTCTGGCTCAAAAGATGCGGTTCATCAGAGACAATATTTTTCTGATGAAAATGGTAAAAGAATTGATGCAATACGTTCTAAAATTCAAGAATGGAAAATAGAAGAGCTAATAAGTTTAGATGAGTTTTATATTCTTTTGTCGTCTTTGTTAGAAGCCGTGCCTTTTGTAGCAAATATTTCTGGTAATTATGCGGCTTTTTTAAAATGTTGGGATCCAAGGGCATTGAAGCCTTTAAAATTAAGAGTACCAGTAATCCCACCGAGCGAAAGAAAGAATAAGGTATTTAAATCCGATGCAAACGAACTAGTTAAGAAAATTTCATGTGACATTCTTTATATGGATCCACCATATAATCAAAGGCAGTACGCTCCAAATTATTTTATGCTTGAGTTAATCGCTGAAGGTTGGTTTAATGGCAATGATCCTCAGATATATGGTAAAACAGGGATGCGGCCATACGAAAACCAGAAATCTTCATATTGTCAAAAGATAAATGTTAAAGATACTTTTAAGGATCTAATAGAGAATGCAGACACTAGATTTATGCTACTAAGCTATAACGATGAAGGATTAATGAGAGAAAGTGAAATAGTCGATATTTTGTCATCTAGGGGAAAAGTAAAAATTTTTGAGAAAGACTATCGCAGATATAGAAGTATAAATCAAGACGAAACAGATAATCGCGTAGTTAAAGAAAAGTTATATTTTGTTAAGGTGGTAAAATAATGGCAGAAAAATTGAATAAATTAGAAGGCGGGACCTGGCTTCAGTACTCCTTCAGTATTTGGAGAGATACTCAAAAGAATAAAGAAGAATGGAAATTGAAGCATCCTGCTATGTTTCCGATGAAACTAGCGGAACGTTTAATTGAAATATATACAAATAAACCTAATCAAATAATTCTAGATCCATTTATGGGTAGCGGTAGCGTATTAATTGCTTCTCAGGCAATGAAAATGAAAGGCGTTGGCTTTGAGATAAGCAAGGAATATTGCGATATGGCTAAGAAGAGGCTGGAAGAAACGTATAAAAGCATGTTTAATGAAAACAATTCTAAAATTTATTGTGATTCATCTTTAAATATCAGGAAATACCTAGAACCAAATTCAGTAGATTTAACAATCACTTCACCGCCATATTGGGATATTCTGAATCGTAAAAGGACGGCTGATAAAAAAGAAATCCAGAACTATGGAGATTCAAAACAAGATTTTGGGAATATTCCTGGTTATGAAAATTTCCTATTATCATTGCAGAATGTATTCAAAGAGGTATACGATGTTACAAAATTAGGGCGGTATTGTATAGTTGTTGTGATGGATATCAGAAAAGGCCCTAAATTGTATCAGTTTCATTCTGACATAAGCAGAAAAATGGAAGACATCGGTTTTACGCTTAAGGATATTATCATTTGGGATAGGCAAAAAGAATATAATAATATGCGACCGCTCGGGTATCCGTATTCTTTCGTTGTCAATAAAGTTCATGAATACATTCTAATTTTTAAGAAAGGAGATGATATAAAATGAATCAAAACGAGTTCTTTGAAGTATTAGGATACTTATCTTCTCCCCAAAGAAATTGTAAGTTAGATGCAGAAATGCATTTAGGTGCGCAGACAAGATTTGAATCTGAGTATTTGCGTTTGACAGGAATAATTCCCCTTGCCAACGACCGTAATTATTATATTTTGCATGAGGGTGTAGATAAGTGGGGAGTAGAATTAAGGATTTACTTTGATTCAAATGAAGCCAGTATACCGCAAATAATTAGGAATATGGTTAGAAGCTCTAGGCCTGGTGAGCCTCGTAATTCCAGAATTAACGATAATAAGTTAATTTGGAGATTCATCGAGTATGGTTTCTTGTTAAATGATTTTCAAGATGTAGCCCGGATTAGAAGTAAAATTCCTGCTCAATTCCTAGTTGATTTTGAAAGAGGGTTTTCTTTATAAGGAGAAATAATGGATAACGCGGAATTAGCTTATTTGCTTGGTATGATAACTGGTAAAGGAATCTTATTGAGAGATAACAATCAGACGAGTGTTGTTGTAGAGATTCCGCATAAGAACTTGACTAGTGAGGGAATGAATGCAAAGCTTTCTGTAAAGGCCAGTCTTGATGATATAAGAAATAGTTTAGAACCGCTTATAGGGACGCGGTTGGCATCTATCCAAGAACAGAAGAAGACAGTAATTAAATTTACAAAAGATAACGAAGATTTCTTAATAAGAGAGATCAATAGGCATTTTGAGAGATTAAATTCATGCAAGGACTTTCGAATACCTCAAGAAATAATTTCTTCTCCTGCTGATATAAAAAAAGAGTTTATGATTGGGCTTGCTGATGTAACCGCTCATATTAGAAGTAGTAATGTTGCTTATGGTTTAGCTTTTAATCAAAGGGCTTATATTGAGATACCCGTAAACTGGTATTTAGTGGTTGATATCGGGAATTTGCTCATGGATTTGGATGTTTCTATTCATAATATTAATTGGGGGCATCCTAATATGAGAGACCCCAAAGGAAGATATTATGAGCGAGGTCAACAGAATGCTTGGTTTAAGGAACATCAAATAAAGATATTCGCTGATGAATTTGAAAAGATCGGCTTTCGGATAGTTCATAAGATGGAAGCTTTGAAGAAGTTAGCCAATAAGAACCGGCAAGAATGGGATAAAAGCTTGGAGGCGAAAATTATTCACGCTCACTCAAAAGAGCAAAAGGAAAAGCTTGAGAAGCAATTAGGGCATATTGAATTAGCGCACCATAAATATTACTGGGAGACGAGGAACGTAGAGAAACCAAAAGCATCGCATCCGATGGAGAATAGTGATAAGATTCCCGAAGAGATTAGAGGAAAGCATTTTAATTCATGGAAAGAGATTTGCAAGATTTTAGGATATCCCCGGAGAGCAAATGGCTAAAAAAGAAGAATTGTTGTATCCTGAGATTGAAGATTGGCTTAGGAAATATTTAAAAGATAGGTATAAAGGTTATTCAATTATGACGACACACAAAACTTCAAGAATAGCTCTGGATTCTTATCTTAAGAGTGTTGGGATAGAGATTAAAGAAGCCATTGGTTTATCAATTAAGGTAGATATCGTAGGAGTGTTGAAGAAACCAGATAAGATAAAAATCGTTTTTGCCGAGGTAAAGGACCAACCATTAACTTTGTCAGATTTAGGCCAGCTTTGGGGATATACACAGTTAATTAATCCTGTAGAGTCATTTTTAATTTCGTCTAGAGGCCTGGGGGGTCTAGATTATTTATTTAAAGTTCTTAAAAGAGAAGATATGCTTTTTTATGGCATCAAGAAAGAAAAGATGATGAGAGTTTGCAGATGGGATGAAGAACGAAAATCTATCGATTACACTACTCTTATTCCAAAAATATAAATTCAGGGGTACTAAGAAAATGAAGAATCTAAGTTCAGAAAAGTTTGTTAAAAAATCGATTGTTCGATGGCTTTTCCGGAATGGGTGGGGCACAAACTTAGAAGTAGGAGAATTGAGGGATAAAGGGGTTGATGTAAGAGTTAGAAACAATAAATTCTCTAGATATTTTATAATTGAGACAAAAGGCGAATCAAAAATAAGACAAGGGCAAGAGGTAGCTTTTGTTTATTCGTTGGGTCAGATAATAACGAGAATGAAAGTAGGAGCTGCTAGATATTATTATGGTTTGGGTTTGCCGGAATCTAGCGCAAGAATTGCAATTCGCCGAATACCGTGGCAAGTGGCGAAAAAGTTATTATTATATGTTTTTTCAGTAGATAAGAAAGGTAAGGTTAAGCAATATTCTTGGAAGAATTTAAAGACGGCCCAAAAATAGATGATATAAAAAGGCAATTCTCTGAAAGATAAGGGGTACTTTATTTAAGGGTGCTCTTTACGGCCCGAAGGATTTTGACTTATGAACCAACAAGCAGACTTACAAGAAACAAAACCGTGCCCTTCATGTGGAACCATGCTGTCATATGATAAGTGGCTTAAGGTAATAGGTGTTTATGAGGAACAGCAGAAACATAGGAAGCAGCTTGAACAGGAACTTTCTAAAGCAAAAGAACAAAGCCAAAAACTTAAAGAGGAATACAAAACCATCAGAGAAAAAGAGAAGCAACTAAAAAATCAATACTTACAAAAGACAAAAGAGGGTCGAATACAAATTAAAGAAACGCAGGAGAGATTGAAGAACAAGGAGCGTCTCTTAAAAACAGAACTCGCGCAAAAATTAAAATCGCAACAAGAAAAAATCCAAGCTAGATTTGAAAAAAATAAACAAAAAGCATTAAATCAGACCAGAAAAGAAGGCATAAAAATTGGTTTAGAAAAAGAGAAAGTAAAAACAGGAAAACTTAAAAGTGATATCGAGAAATTAAAAAAAGAACAAGTGGATGGCAAGATAAAACTTAAGGAGAGATTCCATAAGGAACAAGAAAGAATCAAGCGTAAATTAGAAAGAGAAAAACAAAAAGAACAGAAACAGGTTCGTCAAGACGGCATCATGACCGGTATGGAAAAACAGAGAGCAAGAACAGAGAAAGTAAGCCAAATGGCGGAGAAATATCGAAAGGCAAGAGACGAAGCAATTGAAAAAGCTAAACAGCTTGAGGAAATGATAAAAAAAGGTACAACTCCTCAAATAGAAGGCCTTGATTTTGAGCATGAGCTAGCTAATCAGCTCAAACAGAAGTTTCCAGAAGATGAAATAAAACCAACGGGACAAAAAGGTGATATTATCCAAACAATACAAGCGGAAAGCAAGAAGATCGCTAAGATTATTTATGAGTGCAAAAAGACCAAAGAATTTCAGAATAAATTTATAGAACAAATTCGACGCGATAAAGCTAGAGTAATTGCAGACCATGGGGTAATTGTTACTTGGGCCACTAAAGAAGATAGGCGTGGTTTTTGGGTTGAAGGCGATATAATTATAGTTCATCCCTATGGAGTTTTGGATATGGCAACATTCCTTCGAGAAACATTAGTACAGATGTATGCGCTTAAATTATCAAAGTCAGAATTTGAAACTAAAGGCAAAGCTATACTTGAATTTATGCAATCCGAAGACTTTAGAACCAGAATTCAAGATTCTATAACGAAAAGTAAAGAAGCCTATGATGTTTTGAAAAAGGAAGTTAAAACACATATGAATACTTGGAAAAAGAGATTTAAAATATACGAGGGCATCCATAAAAATACAAGTATTATTCAGAATACTGTTCGTTATGTGTTACTTCACGGTAAGATTCCAGAGAAACTTCTTGAAGCAAAAGAACTTCCAGCCTTACCTATATCAACTGAAACAGTAGAAAATAAGTCTAGGCCTATTTTAGAGAAATAAATGTCGGTCTTTTCTTCTCAGTTTGAACACTTACTTTAAAATAATTACTTAATTATTTTTATTGATATGAATGATCTATTCGGAAATCAGAAAGATAAACATCCAGTTATTAACCTTAATCTATTTTGTGATGAAGCCGAATCTCAAGGTTGGCTGTACTTGGGGATTTTGATAATACCAGCGGATAGGGAAAATGAATTAATTCAAGATTTGCTAAACTGTCGTTGTGGTAATCCTGCGAAGAATAAAATTTGGGGCGAGTGCGTAGACATTTGTAGGCACCATGCTAAGAATAATACGCATATTCACTTTAAAGATATCCACAAGGCAAAGGACAAGTTTTTTATCGCCCAAAAATGGGTAGAATATTTACTTTCTGATAGAGAAATCATTCATTTTTATATATTAGGTTTAGACATCAATAAAATAGATCTATCGCAATTCGGAGAACGGAAACAGCAAAGTAATATTTATAATAGATTCTTTAGAACTGCGATTTTAAAATCAGTGAAGTCGTACTTCCATAAATGGGATACTATCGTAATAGATAATATTTATCATGATAATAATCTATCATTAGAGACACATAAACATTTTCCTTGGCATCCGATATTCTTTATATCAAGCAACGATGAAAAGATCACAATAAAAGCAAAGAATGTCACTTTTATTGACTCTGATCATAGATTATCGGGGAGCCAATATTCCCACCTTATTCAATTTATGGATTTGGTATTAGGATGTACGCATAATTGTTTGCATCACACTTCAAAAGATAATGATAAGGAGATAATTGCTTTGCAATCTTTAAAGCTGATACAGCGGATTATTGATAAGCCAAATAATCTCAATAGCCAATATAACTATGTGGGGAGACAAAAAATAGAATTTTTCCCAAAGTTTGATTTTAGGAATCTAAATGAAAGCGAACTGGAACGTGAAAACAAAAGGATGAGTGCATTTTATACAGGAAGACATATTAAGATAAAGGACAGAAACCAAATTACGCTTTTTAATTAATATTGCTCATAGTTTGTGGTAGATTTAACAATTCTACCCCCTCAGAATAGCAGTTTTTTTCTTGGCAAAATATTACCGCTCCAAATTTTGCCGGCACCAAGCATAGGTAATTAGGAGTAATTAGCAATTAGGGACAGCGAACGTTTTTCCGTAATAAATTGTCACTAATTTCATTTTCCAAAGGAATTTAAGAAAATAATGGGAAAACCAATTTTAGTTGAAAAATTAAATTTAGAGATGTTATTTGACTTTATCGAGAGGCATAATGTCGCGATTCCAGAGTTTCAAAGAGGATATGTTTGGAAAGAAAAACAGGTTAAAGATTTGTTTGATAGCCTAATTAAAAAGTATCCAATTGGAAGTATAATCATTTGGAAAACTACACAAAAGATTGGTCAAAGAAATCTTTTAGTTAAAAAATCAAGGAAGCCCAAAGAAAAATATTTAATTTTAGATGGTCAACAGAGACTACTTTCTCTATATTATTTGTGTAAGCAGAAAGAGTTTTTAGATGTAAAGGACTTATTCGAGGAGATTTATGAACACAAAGAAAAACATTTGCTAGAGTTTGAACATTTTTATTTTGAAAATAAGGCAAAACCAGAGTTGAATTACTCTAAAGAAAAGAATTTCGAATTTAATTTTAAAGAGTTCAAAAGAAGATTAGGAAGCAATTATGAGTTTCCAATAATAATAGTTTCAATAGAGAATTATCAGAAAGCAATTGAGATTTTTGAGAGATTAAACCAAGCTGGAACAAGAATTTCAACAGAAGCAATATTTTTGTCTGAAACATGGAACAAGAAAACTAATTTAGGGAGAATTCTGAGGAAATGGAAGAATGACAATAAAAATAAACTATCTGGAAAATTGGATAGCATAATTTTTATTCACACCCTAGCCATAATTATTCAATTAGAGAAAATTAAGTGCGGAAAGGATGAATACAATCCTAATAATGTTGATATATCTTTACGACAATTGAAGAATATCGCTGAAAAAATTAAAGAAGAGAAGGGGAAACTTTATGAGAAAGAACTAAACAAGGTATTGTCTGCAGCGTCTGAAGCTATGTCTTTTCTGGAAAGAGAATATAATATACAAAAGCTTAACGAATTACCTTCACAAACAATGGTTACGATTTTATGCGTTTTTTTCTATTATCAAGATGATCCTAGTAAGAAACAAAGGAAGGAATTAAGAAAATGGTTCTGGAGATCTTCTTTAGGAAATAGATATGTGGGTTCGGGCTACAATGAAAATGTTCGAAGAGATCCTATAAAAATGAAAGAATTAGCAGAATATAATAAGTCATTAAATTTGCCCCCGGTTCAATTATGGCTCGATGATTTAAAAAACACAGATATACGAAGCGGTAGATCTACGATAAGGAATTCAATAAAATTAATGTTGTGGGACAAAGAACCTAGATGGATAAATGGAGATCCAATAAACCCTGAAGAAATTGAGTCAGGGAAAAGAAAAAAAGAAGACGACCATTTTTATCCATATGATTATTATAAGGCTGGAGTCATTGGTAATGAAATTAATTCCATTTTAAACTTATGTTTCTTGCCAAAGACAGAGAATGCAAGGAAGAAAAAGATTTTACCTTCAAAATGGCTAGAGGAACGAAAAAAGGAGTTAATGCCAAAGATAGAAGATGAAAAATTATTCTTTACCTGTAATTTACTGCCATTTAAATCGATAGAAGAGTTAAAAAGCTTTGAAGATGGATTATTGATAAAAAGATCAACCAAACCACGGCCAAAATTATTTAAGAAAAAATTCGATAAATTCTTAAAAAATAGGTTCAAATTATTTAAAAAAGAGTTAAATCGTTTGCAGAGAGGTACTGGATAGGTTCAAGATGTCGTTTATTAATCTGGGATTGATTTAAATATACTTACTGCGCCTTAAAATATCTGTTTTTTTCTTTGAGGCTGCAAAATTTTGCCGGAGCCAAGTGTGGTTGTGGGGCGGGCGTGCCCGCACCACGCCCGCCCCCCAGAGGTTTGGTTTTAAAGTGTTAATCGGGAGAGGCGCAGCAATGCCGCGTGCAAAGCGGTATTTGGGGAGTTATAGCGGCATAGCGGACGAACCCTAAAAAAATTTTTGTTTTTAGGTTGTAGTAGAGTGTGGGTTCGGACGCTGTGGCTTGCGCCGCCCCCACCCGGCGCAAGCCACAGCTGCGCCGCACACGCATTGCATTAGCTGGAAGCGAGCAGCCCAGCGAGCGCCATTGCACGCTCAATGTGGGAGCGCCCCCAAGGGCGCGGTGCATTATTAGTTATTTCATTAGAGACTAAGCTTTACCCGGGGATTAGAAACAAAAACGGGGAGAGAAGGGTTCAGAGAAGAGAGGTTTAGATCCCTGATTATTCCGTGATCAGGGTTTTTCCTTTGTCTTTGAGTGGTAAAGAATTAGAGGGGCGTGCCTGAACTAAGGGATGCCTCCCAGAACACAGGGATTCTTTATCTATGGTCAATAGTATTGTTGATTAAAATATTTAGTAATATATAATAATTATTAAGAGGATATGGAGGAGTGCGCTATCAGTAAAGATTACGCTACGATATAAAATGAGATTATGGACTATACACCCGCAGTATTTAGATAGAAAAGGATTGTTAGCGCTCTGGAGAGAGTCGTTGCTTGCCCAGAAAGTCCTCTGTAATAAGACGAAAGGATATAAAAAGCACCCTCAGTTGGAAAGATTCAAACAACATTCAAAGCCACTTGAGGCGATTGGATTTTATCTATATAATGTTTATAAAGAAGGCAGAAAAAGGGGCTATAGTTTTAAAAAAGATAAGATCATCAGGATCAATAAAAGCGTTAAGCCCATTAAAGTATCGCAGGGACAAATTAGTTTTGAAGTTAACCATTTGGCCACAAAATTAAAAAAGAGAGATATGAAAAGTTTTAACATTATTTTAGAAATCAAAAAGATTAAATTGCATCCCTTATTTATTTCGACTAAAGGCGTAATTGAGTCCTGGGAGAAGCATGAATAAAAAAATAGCCATAGTGGGGGCGGGAGTAGGCGGATTAGCTACTGCTGCCCGGCTGGCAAAACAAGGATATTCTGTGGAAGTTTTTGAGAAGCTTGGTGAATGCGGCGGCCGCAACCATTTGCTTGAAGATAGGGGTTTTAAGTTTGACATGGGGCCTTCGTTTGTTTTAATGCCGGATTTCTTTGAAGAGGTTTTTTCCTATTGCGGGCAAGATATAAAAGAATACCTGAACTTGCGGGCAATCGACCCCAGCTATACAATTTTTTACCCTGGCGCAGATGCGCTTACTGTTTATAAAGATAGCGCAAGGACTAAAGATGAGCTGGAAAAGATAGAAGCGGGCAGCAGTAAAGGTTTTGACGGTTTTATCAAGGAGACAACGCGCATATACGATGCCGTCAGGCCGCTACTTTACGATTGCTTTACGCCCCGGGCGATTCTTAATCCTGCTTACTGGGGACTGCTCGGAAAGATCCGGGCATTAGAGTCTTATTGGGGCCTGGCTAAAAAATTCTTCAAAACCGAGAAATTCTGTTATGCCTTTACCTTTGAAGCGATGTTTATGGGAGTTTCACCGTTTAATGCTCCGGCATTTTATAGCATCATCAGTTATGCTGATCATGTGCAGAAAATATTTCATCCTATGGGAAGCATGTATCAGATCCCTATGGCCTTAGAAAAAATGGCTAAAAAATTTGGTGTCCGGTTTCATTACAATGCCCAAGTAAAAAAGATCAGGCCAAAAAGCGGTGCGCTAATTTTGGAATTAGACGGCCGGGAAGCCGCATTTGATAAGGTGGTGGTAAATGCCGATTACGCTTATGCGCAAAGCGAGCTTTTAGGAAAACATCTGCCTGCATATAAATATTCCTGTTCGGTTTATCTTATCTATCTGGGATTAAAGCAAAAGGTAAACGGATTCGCTCATCACAATTTATTTTTCTCTAAAAACCTTAAGAGAAACTTAAGTCAGATATTCGATGAAAAGGCGATGCCTGATGACCCTTCTTTTTACGTGCATGTGCCGACAGTGACTGATGCTTCTTTGGCGCCCCCGGGCAAGGAGATATTTTATATACTGGTTCCGGTAGCCAATCTGCAGAGTAATAAAGAGGATATTTCCGGGTACGAAGAGAAGCTGCGCGGGATTATTTTTGATAAGATAAGCGAAAAATTAGGCAGCAGGCTGGAAGATTTAATTGAGGTTGAGCATAGGTTTTACCCCAAGGATTTTATCGACTGCTATAATATCAAGTATGGCGCTACATTTGGCTTGGCGCATAACTTAATGCAGAGCGCTTTTTTCAGGCCCGCCAATTTTGACCGTACAATTAAAAATTTATACTTTGTCGGTGCCAGTACTCAGCCAGGAGGAGGGCTGCCGGTTGTGATTGCCGGCTCCAGAATTGTTGCTGATTTGATTACGGGTAGGCCTAAATAGGAAAGTCGGTTAAGTTATCCTTTTGATGCAGATAATGACTTCTTCTGTGGTATAATCCGGAGTCGATGCCCCCGAAGTAATCCCCACCGTTTTTATTCCTTTAAACCATTCAGGTTTTAGATCATTCTTTGATTGGACCCAATAGCTTCTATCATTTAGCGATTTTGAGATTTCGTAGAGCCTTTTAGTATTGGCGCTGGTCTTTGAGCCGATAATAATCATTACGTTATTCTCCAAAGGCATATTTTTCATTTCTTGCTGTTTTAACCGGGTGGGTTGGCAGATGGTATTAAAGAATTTTAACTTTTTGATACGCGGCTTTAAGATTTCGATGATTTTAATAACCTTTTCTAAGTTTTGAGTTGATTGTACTACGACACAGGCTTTATTGATTTTTTTTAACTTGTCCCAGGGGATATTCTGGGAGCTTTCAATGACTATCGCATGTTTTTCTAGTTGGCCAATAATACCTTTTACCTCATCGTGCTTTTTATCCCCGATTACTATAATCGTATGGCCTTTATGTTCCGCGCTACGAGCGATTTTGTGGATCCCTTTTACCATAGGGCAGGTAGCATCGACAATTTTATAGCCTAGTTTGCGGGCATTGTTGATGATATTAAGGCTGGCACCGTGTGCGCGGATTAAAAAGATTTTATTTTTACCGCAGCCCAGCTTCTTAGATTTTTTTATCCCCGCTTTTTCTAGTTTCCTAGCCACATTTTCATTATGGACAATGTTGCCCAGGATATACACGTTTTTATTGTTAGCGAGGGTTTTATAGGCAGTATCAATGGCCCTTTTTACGCCAAAGCAGAATCCTGCGTATTTAGCCAGATTTATTTTCATCGGTATTCGCCTTTCAATATTATTTTTAAGATAGCGTTTATCTTTCCCGGCATGTTCACACAGGCGCGCCTGGTAAAAATATCGTAATCATTTTTTTCTATTGCCTTAAGTATACCCGCATATATATCTGCCATGGCAAGCACCACTAAGCGCGAGTTTAAACCATCAAGCATCTTTATTCCTTGTTTAGCCTTCTCGTAATATTCTCTTGAGCGGGTTATCTGGAACTTCATTAATGCCTTAAAATTATCATTTATCCGGGATTGGGATATATCAATTTCCGATACTTCAAAGTCCTGCATCTCATTTTCGGGCAGGTAAATTCTACCTCGTTTGAAATCTTCTTTGATATCGCGCAGGATATTAGTCAATTGCATGGCTATGCCCAGGCTTACGGCATAATCAGTTGTTTTTGGGCTTGTGTAACCGAATATCTCCAGCATAATTAGTCCCACTACGCCCGCTACTTTATAACAGTAATCAGATAATTCCTCAAAGTTTTGGTAACGGTTTTTATATAAATCCATATGCATGCCTTCTATGAGCGCATTAAAATATTCTTTGGGGATATGGTATTTATTTATGGTTTGTTGAAAGGCCAATAAGAGGGGATCGTCCAGAGGAACGTTGTTATAGGCAGAATCTATTTTTTGCTGGAGGCTGGCTAGATTTTTTTGGGCAGATAAACCCTGTTCACCATCTACTGTCTCATCGCTCGCGCGG
The DNA here is from genome assembly GCA_023247825.1 of Candidatus Omnitrophota bacterium. GTDB lineage: Bacteria > Omnitrophota > Gorgyraeia > Gygaellales > Profunditerraquicolaceae > UBA6249. Next base: position 21,295 of record JAHFFR010000009.1, on the reverse strand, counting down.
CATATGGCATAAACCGCATAAGCGGCGTTTCTTTTATTTTTTTCCAAAAACCACGAAGCAAAATAAAATGTTTTGGCGTGTTTTTTAGTAATCGCCTTGGCCAGTAAAAAACCATCCATAACAATATTTTACAACTAAATAATCTAAAAGCAAAGCCAAGATTTAGTTTGAAAACCTAAGGTATTCGCAATATAATATTGTTGCCATGTCAAAATATATGACAGTTTTGATTTTATCGGCTGCAGCGCCTTTTATTTTAAGTTTCTGGCCGGGACTTAAATTCTACCGCAATATCCGTGCGCTTTTTATCAGCATATTCCTTATAGTCGTTATCTTCGGCAGCTGGGACATATTTGCCGCTTATCGCGGCCACTGGTACTTTAATCCTGAAGGCGTCTTGGATTTTAGGATTGTCAACCTTCCTTTAGAAGAGTTATTATTTTTTGTAGTCATACCTTTTTGCTGTATCTTTACCTGGGAGGCAATTAAGTACCTGCAAGGGTGGTTTAAATGAAAGAGTATACTGTCTTAGGCATAATTTCTGTTTTATTAGCCGTCTATTTAGATAAGGCCAGTGGCATCAACCTGCTTAAAAAAAAGAGGTATTATGTATTTATTCTTATAATTCTGTTTTTTAAAATGCTGGTGAACGGTTATTTGACCGGCAAGCGAATTGTGATGTATCGGCCTCAATTCTTTTTAGGCTTAAGGATCGGGAGTATTCCTCTGGAAGATTTTTTATTTGGTTTTAGTATGGTAACTATGTCCATCATCTTCTGGGAGTATTTTAAGAAGGAGCAGGCATGCTAAAAAGATTGATTTCATTTTTAGTCGCATTTTTTTTCTTCGGAACCAATTTATCCTATGCTTTAGATTGGAAGAAGCTCCACGAAAAAGCAGATATCGTGAACTTACCCGGCGCCTTAACAGGCGCTATTGCAAGGCCCAATTCTACGGATGATTTATATGTCCTGGGCCTGGTTTATTTAAATTTACATAAGGATAAAGAAGCAGCGGAGGTTTTTACTAAAGTTTTAACCTTAGATCCTAGAGTAATCGAGGCAAAATGGGGCGCGGCCGAAGTGCTGCGCCGTCAGCATCAGCCGGAGAAAAGCGAAGAACTATTAAGCGAGGTATTGAAGGTAAAACCTGATTTTCCCGCGGCTTCTATAACCCTGGCTTATATAAGGTACACCCAGATGAATTTTAATGAAGCGGTTAGATTGGCTAAAAAGGTATTAGGGCAGGGAGAGAAAAATGTTGACCGGAGCAATCATGTGCGGGCCCATTTATTATATGGAGGCACTAAGGGCATGATTGCGCACTACGGCGGGCCAATCTCAAAGGTTATTAATGGCACAGCGGTATTGCCGAGCTTAAGGGCAGCGGAGAAATTGCAGCCTGACTCAGCCGAAGTTAAGTTTGGCGTAGGTAGTTTCTATCTGTTGGCGCCTTCTTTAGCCGGAGGAGATATTGAAAAAGCAGAAGAATATTTAAAGAAAGCAATTGAAATCGATCCGCTCTTTGCCGACGCCTATGTAAGATCGGGCCAGCTTTATAGAGTTAAGGGCGATATCGTAAGATACAATGAATATTTAAACAAGGCGCTCGGGATAGACCCTCAAAACGAATTAGCCCTGGACATCAAAAACGGTAAATGTAAATTTATTTGTCTTGATAGGAGACAATAAGCAAATTCATAGAGGACATTCATTAACGTTTTGTCTCACCGTTGGTTAAAGCGGTTTATGGGCGCTGGTTTATGCCATTTTGCAATGAAATATTATTCGCATAATTTCTATTGAGAATTTGGTTGCCTAGTGTTAAAATATCTCATCACGAGGGGGTGATATGATAAAAATGGTAATCAGCACAAGCAGTTCTTTTTAGCGTAATAAATAAAAGGGCTGCTTTTTTTATTTCAATGGAGGTATTAAGATGAATGAAATTCCGAGCACATGGGGGATATTGAAGAAAATGACTTGGGAGGATATGCTTCTGGTTGCGGGAGTGCTTATTTTAGCCTGGCTTGTTGCGGCCATAGCCCGATGGCTTATTCGTCATATTGCAGAAATTGTTCCGTCCCGCTTTCGCCTTTTTGTTTTGCGCCCTCTTCCGATATTGCGCCTGGCTATCGGAATCACAGCGATAATTGTTATTACCCCCATTCTTATCGAGCCGAAATTCCAAAATGTTATTGCGCTTATTGCAAGCGTGGGCCTGGCGCTGGCCTATGCGTTCAAGGATTATGGCAGCTGCCTTATCGCGGGACTGATAACCGTTCTGGAGAATACCTACCAGCCCGGCGACTGGATCGAAGTCGATGGAACTTACGGAGAGGTTAAATCGATAAATTCCCGGGCAGTGCATATAGTAACGCCGGATGATACTGAAGTTATTATTCCGCACTCGCGCCTATGGTCAGCCAATATCTTTAACGCCACCAGCGGCAACCGCAGTTTGTTATGCGTTGCTGATTTCTATCTGCATCCGGAACATGACGCTTCTTTAGCGCGTAAGCGTTTAGCCGAGGTTGCGGAAACGAGTTCCTACCGGAAGCCGGGAACAGCCGTTACTGTAATTGTATTTGAGAAGCCCTGGGGAACGCACTATCGGCTTAAGGCGTATGTAAAAGAGAGTCGTCAGCAATTTCTGTTCATCTCGGACCTTACTGTGCGTGGTAAGGACGCGATCCGGTCAATGGGTATCCGGTTTGCTCAGGCCGTGTACGCAGAGACAAAAAAATAAGGAGAATATGCTAAAAGGTAAGATTAGCATAATTATCTTTTTAGTATTTATTAATGCTACGCTTATATTTTCTATAGCATTAGCGAGAGAGCCCTTCCTGGAGTTATCCGAAGAAGTAGATAAGGCCGCCGAGGCCGAAGCCAAGCCGAAAAGCCTGGTTGAAAAAATCCTGAAGACAAAAAAGGATTTAAAAAATAAATACGGCACATCTATTTCTTTCCTGATCAATGCACAGATTCAGTCGGCACTCTACTCTAAGACAAATAAAGGAAAAAGCCGCGCAGCCTGGTATTATAATGTGGCGCTGGAGCAGAAGCTTTGGAACGGTGCAGCTATTGATTTTGAATTCAAAGGCGGGCATAATAAAGGCATAGATAAGCTCCTGCCTACTTTTTCAGGGCTTAACAGCAATGCCGGTGAGCCTAGTTATGCTTATATTACGAAGTTATACCTGAAGCAGGAAATTTTTAATAAAAAATTATTTTTGGCCGCAGGAAGGCTGGATTTATCCGATTGGTTTGACGCGAATAAGGCGGCTGGTAGCGGCGATAAACAGTTCCTTTCTGACTCATTGGTTAACAATCTGATTATTCCTTTTCCGCAAAAGGGCCTTGGCGCGATGGCTAAATTTAAACCTGCGGATTGGTTTTATTTTCAGGCCGGCGCCTCGGATGCTAAATCAGTTTCCACAAGAGTTGGCCTTGATAATTCATTTCAGGGAACTTTTCTTATTGGCGAATTCGGAGTTTCTCCTGAAATCAAAGGCTTCCGGGGCAATTACAGGTTTATCATTAATTCAGACCGCGAAAAACTGGAACGTATAGACGGATCAGGCAAGAAGAATGAAGATTATGCTTATGCTTTAAGCTTTGACCAGCAAATATCCAAACATATAACACTTTTTTGCCGTTACGGTTTTGCCGATAAAAAGGTCAGGAATATTCAACACTTTTGGTCTGGCGGCGGGCAGCTCAGCGAGCCGATATCCGGGCGCAAGAATGATATCTTCGGAATTGGAATGGCGCAATCTATTTTAGGAGAAGATTACCGGCAGGCTAACGCCAAAGCATCCGCCGAAACGATGTATGAAATTTACTACAATTTTAGCGCGCATCCCTTTGTAAAAATTATACCTAATCTTCAGCTCGTAACTCATCCTGATGCTCAGAAGGATTCTTCCTGTGATGTTGTCATTGGAACTCGCTTGGTGGTTATTTTTTAATTGTGGCGGAGATAAAATTTTCTTTTTCTTAACCAAAGAAAGGAGTATAGGCGTGCGGATAAAATACCCGGTTTTTATTATCGCGGTAAGTTTCTGTTCTATGCTTTTTGGTTCGGCGGTTTTTGCCGGTGATGCCGGTAACAAACAAAAGGATAAACTGCGCTTCATCTCTGGCGAAACATTCCTGTCTTCTGATTTCGTAAAATTCCTCAAAAATAAGGAATATCCTAAAGCGCTTTCAGCAATTGACGCGCTTACCGTAAAATATCCGGATGACCCGCTTGTTTTGCGTTATCGCGGCTTTACGCTGGAAAAAATAGGCAGGCGTAAAGACGCCATAGATGCCTACAAGCAAATCCTTTCTAAGAATCCTAATTATGCCCCTGCGGGAATTTTCTTAAGCCGCGCTTATATAAGCGAAGGTAAAAGGGAAGAGGCGGCGAAAGAGTTGCGCAAAATTATCCAAACAGGCGCTTCTTTGGAATACCGCAATTGGGCCGAGGCGCAGCTTAACCGCCTGCGTTTAGGAGCAAAAAAGGAGGCTCGCCGGGTGGAAAAGAAGCCATATCTTTTGGGCAAGGCAGGCATTGCCTATGACAGTAATCCTTTGTTCATTCCTGACAACAAGGGCTTAGTTTCTACTAAAAAGAAAACAGGAGCGCGTTACACGTTGGATATTGATATTGGTTATCCTTTATTATTAGAGAAAGATTTTCGTCTGGATACGCTTTACATCGGCCAGCAGGCATGGCATGACAAAGATACCAATGCGGTTAATTTTACTTCTCAGGGTTTTGCCGTAGATGCCAAAAAACGAAAACTATTCGGGGAACGCTCCGTTATCTTTGGAGGCCGTTACGATTTTCGGGAAAATTTCCTGCGCAGCAGCTATTTTTCCATGATTAACCGGTTTCTCCTAAGCGCGGATACTTCTTTTTGGAAAAAGACCCGGACGCACTTTTACACCCGTCTTTCCCTTCTAGAATATAAAAACGACGGTTCCGATTCTTCTCGCAGTTCCCGCGATGGTTTCCGTGGCGGCTTAGGAGTAACGCAGTATTTCTACTCCTCTGATTTCAAGAGTTTTTTCTTTGTTAAGCCGGAATTTAACTTTAATCAGCCCCGCGGTGATAATTTTATCCGTAGAGGCGTATTAGGCAGGATAGGTGTGCATACGCCGATAAAGTTTTTGCGCAAGACCGACTTTGATATTTCCGTAGGTTACGACTGGGGAGAATATCCGGAGTTTTCTTCTTTATCTTCGCTTGATACCGAGAGCCGCCTTGATAAGCGCCTGGATAATTATGTTGCTGTTACGCACCATTTTAAGCCCAATCTTGCCTGGCGGACCTTTTACCGTTTTATTAAATCAGATAATAATAATGATTTCTACAAGCGCGATCGGCATATCGCCGGCATGGAGATGATTTTTTCATTATGATAATGGAAGGAGGAAATATTATGGCAAGGAAACTTTCGATATTTATAACTATATCATTATTTGTCTTTGGTCCTATTTCTCTATCCCGAGCGGATTCCGGAAGCGCTGATAAGAGGGACATTATTGTTGATAATGCAATCGGCGGTATGCGCGAAGGCAGCCGTATAATTTCTCCGGATACATACGGTAAAAAAACCCAAATTCCGAAGGTCCCGGGTACAAGAGTTAGCCCGATTACGGATACGCGCGTTGTTGCATCCGCGCCTGCAGCAGATACGGCAAAGGCTGGTATTTTTCCCGGAGGATCATCTTCGGGTTTTGTTGCCGGCGTTAATGAAGTAACTTCGAGTACAGGTGGCTCAGGCATAGAAAGTCCGTCTGGAACAGATACCGGAGGTATTGGCGGAGGCGGCACAACAGCGGATTCCGGCGGAAGCTTAATTGATGTTGACGCCAGTGCAGATTTGTCCAGTGGCAGCGTCGATGCTGATGTTAGTTTGGATACGTCGAATACGGATAAAATTCTCGAAGCCGATCTTACCGCAGATTCAGGGTTGCCTGCCGAGACAACTGAAAGCGCTATCAGCTCGGAAACTGATATCGGCACAGAAGTAGATACAAGCGGTTCATCCGTTGGAAGCGAAGCGGAGATAGGGGTTGAAGCGGATATCGAAGGCGGCGGTGAAGGGGTCGATGTGGCTAGCGACCCGGCTGACGGGTTACCGGGAATTTAGAGGAAATATGAAAAGCAAAGTATATTTCATAGAGGTAAAGGATTCTAGAAGAAATAGGGCTGGGTAATTTTGATTACGAATTAATAGAAGTCCGGGCTTAAGGGTTATGATGGGAGGCGCTTATGGAACAATTAAAAATAGCGGGCCAGTATAAAAAAATCCTTCAGAGTTTTATTCAGGATTTAAAAGATATCTATCATGAAGAATTACTGTCGCTTATTCTTTATGGAAGCGCAGCAAGCGGTGAATTTGTGGATAAGCATTCCAATTTGAATCTGCTTGTCGTATTGAAAGATACCAGCTTAGAGGAGATAAAGAAATCATCGAAGTTGATCCGTAAGTTTAAGATGATCAACACCTTATTCCTAACCGAAGATTATATTGCTAATTCTACGGATATTTTCCCGATTGAATTTCTGGATATGCAGGAAAATTATTTCCTGCTATACGGTAAGGATATCCTAAAGGATATACAAATCGATCTGCGTAACTTACGGTTTCAGTGCGAGCAGGAGCTAAAGGCAAAACTCCTTAAATTAAGGCAGGCATATCTATTGCTAAATAATAATATGCCCAAATTGCGCAGTTTATTATTCATCTCTTTTACTTCAATCCTGCATATATTGCGTAATGTCTTACGGATAAAAGGAAGAAAGCCTCCTTATTTAAAACACGAGGTTCTCAAAGAATTAGCCGCCGAGTTTAAAATCGATATACTTGTTTGGGAAAGATTATTAGCAGCCAAGAATAAAGAGATCAGGCTAACCGGAAGAGAAATTGAGCAGTTATTTGCCAGTTTTGTGGAAGAATTAGAATCAATAGTCCTGATAGTTGATAAGTTATAAACGAATGCGTAAAATATTTCTTATTCTATTTTTTCTTATCTTACCGTTTTTGGGTTATGCCCAGAACATTCCTCGAGCCACAGGCTGGGTCAGCGATTTTGCAAATGTTATTGATAAAGGGGATGTTGATAAAATAAGCTCTTTAATTGAAGAAGTAGGGCAGAAGACCTCGACGGAAATTTCCGTCGTGACGATTGCATCCATTGCGCCGCTTGATGAAAAAGAATATGCAAGGCTGCTTTTTGACAATTGGAAACCGGGAAAGAAGGGAAAAGACAACGGTGTTTTAGTGCTTTTGGCGGTTAAAGAAAGGCGCTGGCGGATTGAAACCGGCTATGGAGTGGAAGGAATCCTGCCGGATGGCCTCTGCGGCGAGATTGGCCGGAATTATATGGTTCCGTATTTTAAGGAAGCTAAGTTTGGAGAAGGCTTATATCAAGGCATGCGCGCCATTGCCAATATTATTGCTAAAGATGCGCATGTTACTTTGGCAACGCTGGGTAATTTTGAAGAGATTGTTTCGGAAAATCAATCTTCGTCGAGTTTGCCTAACGGCTTGGGAACGGTGATTATTTTTATTATTATCGTATTATTCATTGTGATAGGTAATTTGGGAAGATATGGAAATGGATATTACGGCGGCGGCTCTTGGGATAGCGGCGGTTTTGGAGGCGGTGGCGGCGGATTCGGAGGTTTCGGCGGAGGAAGCGGCGGTGGCGGCGGTGCCGGGGGAGGATTCTAAAAAAAAGGAGGAAAGAATGAAAGGTTTTCTTATAGGATTAGGAATAGTTGTTTTAGTTGCGGCCTTAGTTATTATGGCTTTGGCGGGGGTTTATAATGGTATTGTTTCAAAGCATGAGACAATTACCGCTAAATGGGCGCAGGTAGAAAATCAATTGCAGAGGCGTAATGATTTGATCCCGAATTTAGTCAGTACAGTTAAAGGTTATGCCGCATATGAGAAAAACGTCTTAGAAGATGTCACTAATGCCCGTTCTCAGTGGGCGAAAGCAGGTTCAGTGGATGAAAAAGTTAAAGCAGCCGGCGCAATAGACAAAGCCCTGGGCCGGCTTATTATGGTTACGGAAAATTATCCGAATTTAAAAGCAGACCAGTCATTCTTGAAGCTTATGGATGAGTTGTCCGGGACTGAAAATCGTATTTCCGTAGAAAGGATGCGCTATAATGAGGCGGTCAGAGATTATAATGTTACGGTAAGGATGTTCCCCGGTAATATCGTAGCCGGGATGTTCGGCTATAAGGCGGCCCCGGAATATTTTAAAGCAGAAGAGAAGGCAAGAACCGTTCCTGAAGTAAAGTTTTAAAACTAGTTCAGGATATGAAAGCATGGGTTGCAAGTTATGGATAAAGACCAAAAAAATAAAAATATTTATACCTGCCCGATGCATCCTGAAATCATGCAGGATAAACCCGGTGATTGCCTAAAATGCGGAATGCATCTGGAGGCAAAGGTTGTTTCTGCCGAAACAGAAGAGAATAATAAAGAAGAGCGGATCTTATCGCATAAGTTTTGGATTGGATTGACGTTAACGATCCCCGTTTTTATCCTGGCTCTTGGCGAGATGATCCCGGCTCTTGGCCTGAACATAATCATGCCTTCCGGTATTTCGCGTTGGCCCCAGCTTATCTTTACAACACCCGTTGTACTATGGTCAGGAAGCATCTTCTTTTTAAAAGCATGGAAATCAGTTTTGAATAAAAGCCTCAATATGTTTACCTTGATTGCGATGGGCGTAGGCGTGGCATATGGTTTTAGCGCGATAGCTGTTCTTTTCCCGGATATTTTTCCTGAATCATTGAAAAAGCATGGCCAGATCGGGCTATATTTTGAAGCGGCCAGCGTTATTACAGTATTAGTGCTTCTGGGCCAGCTTCTTGAAGCAAAGGCGCGTAATAGGACTGGCAGGGCAATTAAGGCATTGCTTGGCCTTGCTGCCAAGCAAGCGCACCGTATCCGGAATGGCAGAGAAGAAGATGTTGCCATTGATAATATTCAAAAAGGTGATTTGTTGCGGGTCCGGCCGGGAGAGAAAGTGCCTTTGGATGGCGTGATCATTGAAGGTAAAAGCACAATCGATGAATCGATGATCTCCGGCGAACCGGTTCCTGTTATCAAGAAAGAAGGGGATGGGGTTATCGGCGCTACTGTTAATCAAACAGGCACTTTCCTGATGCGAACTGAGAAAATCGGCTCTGAAACTATCCTCGCTCAGATTGTGCGCATGGTGGCTGATGCGCAGCGCAGCCGCGCCCCTATTCAAAAGCTCGCCGACCAGGTTTCCGGTTATTTTGTCCCTTCTGTATTAATCTGCGCAGTAATTTCTTTTGTCCTCTGGTCTATTTTTGGGCCAAGCCCGGCTTTAGCGTATGCCTTAGTCAGCGCCATTTCGGTTTTGATCATTGCTTGCCCTTGCGCACTTGGCCTGGCAACACCTATGTCAGTTATGGTGGGTGTCGGTAAAGGCGCACAGTCTGGTGTTTTAATTAAAAATGCGCAGGCGTTGCAAAAGGCTGAAAAAGTTACCCATCTTCTTATAGACAAGACAGGGACCCTGACAGCAGGGATTCCACAGGTTACCGCAATTATTACAGCTAAGGATTGGGATGAGCAAATGTTGTTGAGTATGGCGGCTTCTATAGAACAGAATAGCGAACATCCGTTAGCCCGCGCAGTCATTGATTGCGCAAAAGAACGGGGCGCTAAATTCTCTTCAGTTGAGGGTTTTCAATCTGTAACAGGCGGAGGGGTTAAAGGTAAAATTAATGCCAGGACGGTTTTACTGGGAAAACAAAAATTTATCGAAAACTCCGGGATAAATTTACCGGAGGAATTAAAAAAGAAAGCTGATGATTTTCAAGAGAAGGCTTGTACAATTACCTGGGTAGCTGTGGACCGGCAAATAGCAGGGATACTGGCTATTTCAGACCCGATCAAAAAAACAACACCTGATGCTATTTTCCGGTTGCATAAAATGGGGTTAAAAATTATTATGCTCACAGGTGACAATGAAAAAACCGCCAAAGCAATCGCAAAGGAGTTAGGCATAGATGAGGTTTATGCCGGCCTTGAGCCTAAAGCGAAACAAGAGATTGTAAAAAAGTTTAAAAGCCAAGGGGCCAGCGTAATGGTTGCCGGCGATGGCATCAATGATGCTCCGGCATTAGCAGAGGCAGAAGTCGGTGTTGCTATGGGCACGGGAACGGATGTGGCGATTGAAAGCGCGGGGATTACCCTGGTCAAAGGCGATTTAAATGGGATCGTTAAGGCCTTGCGCCTTAGCCGGGCTGTTATGCGCAACATCAGGCAAAATCTATTTTTTGCATTTATCTATAATATTTTGGGTATTCCTATTGCCGCCGGGGCGCTCTATCCGGTTTTTGGGCTGCTTCTTAATCCGATGATTGCCGGCGCAGCAATGAGCTTCAGTTCGGTTTCAGTTATTGGAAATTCTCTCAGGTTGCGTAATTTAAAATTATAGAATGGGTTGACAAAGCGCAACCGGAATAGTAAAATTAAGCTGGTGCCACAAAGGAGTTGTATGGGGCCAGAAAAAATAGAGAAAGTTTAAAAGGCGGCTTATTGGAAGACAATGAGCCGTCTTTTTTTCGAAAAAAAGTAAAAAGGAGTGAAAAAATGGCAGTTCAGGAGATAGGGGAAAAATACAGGTGTAATGTCTGCGGCAACGAGGTTACCGTGACAAAAGCAGGCGGCGGCGAACTTGTTTGTTGTAATCAGCCAATGGAAAGACTATCAGGATCCTAATTTCTAAGATCAGCGATACTGAATCCAGGATATCAGTACGCGCGGGTACAGCTATAGAAGGAAAAGAAGTTGCGGTTAAGATCCTTAACGCTATCGTGGAGGCTTCCGGAAGATGAAAAAAGAATTGATTAAAGAACTGGCCAGAGATTTTATAGCATTCGGCAGTATCCCTTTTTTAATCATGACCATTGTCAGGGTTTCAGTAATCCATATAGATTACCCGTTACAGTTTATTATAAGCTCAATAGTGTTTTTTACTCTAAATGTAAAATTTAAAGGGGAAATGCGCGCCGGCATAGGGTTGATATTGCTTACGCTTACTTCGTTATTTTATAACCATGCGCTCTATGCTATTTTTGCTTTGTTTGTCTATATGGGCATAATCATTTCTTTACTTTATCTTGAGCGGGATCGAGCATTAATATTCAGGGGGATTTTACTGGGTGCAATAAGCACAGGAATTGGTTATGTAATTACTAGGTCAATCTTTTTTCTAAAAAAGTGAGGGGAGTTGGCAATGTATCATGTTGATATTATTAATACTGGAGGTTATTCTTTTAAGGTTAAATCAAAGGATTATGAATTTATCGTTGATGTAAAAGGAAAAGGAATTACGCCTCCTGATACCTTGCTTGCTTCTCTCGGTACCTGCGTAGGCGTATACCTGCGTAAATATGTGGAGGGGGCAAAATTAACACTTCCGGAGTTTAGCATAAGCGTGGACGCGGAATTCTCTAAAGATGCGCCGGCCTGTTTTAGAAAGATAAACGTAGATGTGGATTTAAAGGGGGCCCAGCTTGATGAGCGCAGGCTAAAGGCCCTGCATGAATTTATAAAAAATTGCCCCGTGCACAATACCATAAAGAATAATCCCGAGGTAGAAATTAAGATAGAGTATTAAGATTTTATCTTGATTTCTGCTAAAAAAGTGGTAATATTATTTTTAGTAAAATAGTTCCGAGTTTTAAGGTGGGTCTGGATTAAAGAGTAACGAGAAACCTTTATTGCTGATCTTGTCAGTTAATGAAGGTTTTTCTTTTTATAGAGGCATTTTGAGTTTAAATGGCGAATTTTTTAGCAAAACAGCTTTTTCTATTTGATCCGCTTTCCTTGTTCTTCCTCGTTGTTATCTGCATAGTTTCTCTGCCTTCAGCGGTTTATTCCTTTGGTTACCTGAAAGGTGAATATTCGTCTAAGAAGATAATCGTTGCCTGGTTTTTGTTGTTTGCCTTTGTATTAACTATGGCTTTGGTAGTTAGCGTAAGGAATGCCTTTGCTTTTCTTGTTGCCTGGGAAATCATGTCCCTGGTTTCTTATTTTTTTGTCGTATTTGACTCAAAGCATGATAAATCTATCCAGGCGGGCTTGATTTATATTGTGATGACGCATGCCGGGACAGCCTTCCTGACGGCCGCATTCCTGATAATGCATAAATACGCGCATTCTTTTGACTTTTTTGCCATAAGGAATGCTTGTCAGGTAATGCCGGCGCAAATAAAAAATATCATTTTTTTATTATTATTAATTGGTTTCGGAACCAAAGCCGGTATAGTGCCGATGCATATCTGGCTGCCTTATGCCCATCCGCAGGCCCCAAGCCACATCTCAAGCATTATGTCGGGCGTGATGATTAAAACCGCAATTTATGGAATAATCAGATTTGTAATATTTATTCTGGGCGTGAGTTCTTCCTGGTGGGGCCAATTAGTGCTGGTGCTTGCGGCAGCCACTTGTTTTGCCGGGATTATTTATGCGCTTATGGAAGGAAACGATATTAAAAGGCTGCTTGCGTATTCAAGCGTGGAAAATATCGGCATCATTTTATTAGGAGTGGGGCTGGCGATGTTTTTTATTAGTATGGGATTACCTTATCTGGCAGTATTTTCTTTAATCGCCGGTTTATACCACTTGATTAATCATGCAATTTTTAAAGGGTTGTTATTTTTATGCGCCGGAAGCGTATATAAAGCCACGGGAACGCGAGATATTGAGAAATTAGGGGGCTTGATTAAAAAGATGCCGCAGACAGCGGTTTATTTTTTAATCGGCGCAATGGCGATTTCCGCTTTACCGCCGCTTAATGGATTTGTGAGCGAATGGCTGACTTTGCAGGCATTCTTTTTGGGGGCCCTTAATGCAGCCGGAGGAGCTAAGCTTTTTTTGGTAATCTGTGCGGCGATGCTGGCTTTAACCGGCGGTTTGGCAGCCGCCTGTTTTGTCAAGGCTTTTGGAATAACATTCCTGGCGCTTCCCCGAAGCCATTATGTTGTAAATGCAAAAGAGGTTTCTTTATCTATGAGAGCGGGAATGTTGTTTCTTTCGGCGCTGACCGTAATTTTTGGCTTAGCTGCCGTCTTGGTTATAAAAATATTAACCAAAGTAGCGGCTGCGGCAACGGGTATTGACACCAACAGCATGAGTTTTCAATTGAATAATTTTATTTTAAACCCGCAATCGGCCAAGAGTATTTATCTTTCTGTGCCTTTAATTGCGTTGGTACTGGTTGTTTTGGGGATTGTAAGTTTTGCCGTATATAATTTGTGCAGAAAAAAAACGCAGGTTAGCCAGACCTGGGGTTGCGGTTATTATAGACTAGGTCCGCGTAATGAATACACAGCAACCGCTTTTTCAAAACCGTTTAGGATTGCTTTTAGTTTCTTTTTGCTTCCTTATCGCAAGACGCAAAAAATCAGGGAGACATTTTACCATGTCAAATCTTTTTCTTATGAAACCCATACTACTTCCGTATTTAAAAAATACATTTATCTTCCCGTGATTGCCTGGATTTTTAAATCAGCCAAATTTATGAGAAAGATCCAGCCCGGGAGCATCCATTTGTATCTATCGTATATTTTTTTGACGGCATTTTTGTTAATTATGTTTATGAATAAATTCTAAAATGGCTAAAATATTTACAGTTTTGTTACAGCTGATTTTTTTTATCCTGGCAGCCCCATTTTTGAGCGGGTTTATCGCTAAGATAAAAAATAACCTCAGGATGCGAAAAGGCGCCGGTATTTTTCAGCCCTATTATAATTTAGCCAAGCTTTTTTCTAAGGCGGAGGTGGTTTCCGAAACTGCCTCCTGGATATTTAGGGCTTCACCTTTTGCGGTCATTGCCTCAACGCTGGCAGCAGCCTGCTTAATTCCCGTATTTATATTTTCTGCTCCCATGCATATGATGGGTGATTTTTTAGCCCTTATATTTATCTTTGCTTTGGGCCGTTTCTTTATGGCGCTTGCGGCATTAGACGCGGGCAGTCCTTTCGGCGGCATGGGTTCATCCAGGGAGATGTTTATCTCAAGCCTCGTTGAGCCCGCTCTTTGTTTGGTAGTTTTTGCCGTTGCCTTACAATTTGGGTCGACAGATATTTCGGTAATTGGCGGTATGGGCGCAGTACCGGTTTCATCGGTTGTTGCTGCGATTGCATTACTATTAATCATAATTGCGGAAACATCGCGCCTTCCGGTGGATAACCAGGAAACACACCTTGAATTAACCATGATTCATGAGGCTATGATCCTGGAATATTCAGGCAGATCCCTGGCCTTAATTGAATTGGCTTCTTACATAAAACAGATGGTCTGGTTTTTTCTTCTTGCCCGGCTTGTTTTTCCGATTGGCTTGGCCGGTTTCATTAGTTTAGCCCAAGGTGCCGGTTGGATTTTATGGTATTTAGCCAGAATAGCTGTTATTGCTGTTATCGTTGCTTTGATCGAAGTAGCAGCCGCCAAAATGCGATTATTCCGGGCGGCGGATTTTCTTGGGTTTGCTTTTGTTCTAGGGGTTATCGCGGTAGTATGTGCGATTTTAGGAGTTTAATATGCAGGGAACAATCCTATTCGGTATACTGGTTTCGACATACCTGATGGTTATCGCCAAACGCATGCCGGCTTTAATCGTAAGTTTTTGTTACCAGTCCTTTTTTTTATTCCTGGCAACTTTTATTATTGCGCGCAAAGAGCATCGGTTGGATTTATATATTGTTGCCGGGCTCCTGCTGGTTTTGAAAGTGTTGCTTATTCCGTATTTGTTAAACCGGATTATCAAAAAAATAAAAGTAAGCCAGGATCTGGGGTTATTTATAAATGCCCAGATGTCTTTGTTGTGCGTTTTATTTTTTACATACTTGGCCTGGATTCTTACAGCGCAAATGATTGCTCCCGGCAGCCAGGCGCAAGCAAGGGTTTTAGCAATTTCTTTTCTCGTGGTTTTGGTGGGTTTGTTCCTGATGATTTCAAGGATGACCGCGCTTGCCCAGATCGTCGGGCTCCTGGTTATGGAGAATGGGCTGTTTTTGCTTGCTTCCACGGTTTCAGGAGGGATGCCTTTTTTTGTCGAGATTGCCATATTCTGTGACGTATTTGTGAGCGTGGTTATTATGGGTTTCTTTGTTTACAAAATCAACAAACTATTTACGCATATCGACGTAAACAAGTTGACACATTTAAAAGGATAGCATGGAAATATTTTTCATTTTAGGGATTCCGCTTTTGCTTTCGCTAGGCGCCTTACTGATTAAAAGGCCGAAGGTTTTCGGGATAATAAATTGCCTTGGGTATCTGGCGGTCATGTTTTTTAGTATTATCCTTTTTAAGCGTGTTGCCTTATCGCCAGATTCAAGATCGTTTTTTGGTTTTATCTGCCTTGACGCTTTGAGTGTTTTTTTTATTTTTGTTATTTCGGTAGTTGCTTTTGCCAGTGCCCTATACTCCATAGGATACATAAAAAAAGATATGGAAGAGGGCAGGATATCCAAGAAAAAATCGAGGGTTTATTATTTTCTTTTTAATTTATTCTGTTGTTCGATGTTCTTTGTGCCGTCGGTGAATAATTTGGGGATACTCTGGGTGGCCATTGAAATGACCACTTTAATCTCGGCATTTTTAGTAGGGTTTTATAATACTAAGAAGTCGATAGAAGCAGCTTGGAAATATATTATTATTTGTTCGGTGGGGATAATTTTTGCGCTTTTAGGCACAATCCTTTTTTCTTACGCATTCTCGATATCCGGGCTTTCTAAAAGCCTGAATTGGTCGGATATGACACCTGTTGCCCATATCCTGGATAAAAATATCCTGAAGATCGCCTTTATTTTTATTTTAGCCGGCTACGGCACGAAAGCCGGCCTGGCGCCGATGCATACCTGGCTGCCGGATGCGCACAGCCAGGCCCCCGCGCCGATCAGCGCGCTTCTTTCCGGGGTTTTGTTAAAGACGGCAATTTATGCGATATTAAGATTCGGCATCATCGTGGTCCATGGGGCAGGGTTTGGTTATTTTAGCAGCCTGATGATCCTCTTTGGCATAATTTCCTTAATTATATCCTGCGGTTTTATTCTGGTTCAGAAAGATTTAAAACGCCTTCTTGCTTACAGCAGCATTGAACATATCGGCATTATTTCAATTGGTTTTGGTTTAGGTTCTCCTTTAGCTATTGCCGGCGCACTCCTGCATGTTTTTAACCACGCGGTGACCAAGTCGCTTATGTTTTTTGGGGCAGGCAATATTGTCACTGCTTACCATAAGCATAACATGAACGCTATCCGGGGGGTGATTAAAGCATTGCCGTTTACGGGTATAATGGTTCTTTTGGGGTGCTTTGCGCTTACCGGGTTGCCGCCGTTTTCATTATTTATCAGCGAGATGATGATTTTAATCGGCGCCTTTAACAGAAGTTCTTATCTGGTGGCAGGTTTATTGTTATTGTTCCTTGCGGTTATTTTCGGGGCATTTATTTATCATTTCGGGAAAATGCTTTTTGGAAACCTTCCTAAGGGAATGATAGTAACCAGAGAATCATTAAGCGCAAAGTTAGCATTTTTATTTTTATTATTTTTGATTTGTGCGCTGGGGATTGGAATGGTATTTGTAAAAAAGGACCTATTATGGATTGCGCGGGGCTTATTTCTGAGATAAAAAATAATTTACCGGATTTTTCTGCGGTTTCAGTTTTAGAGGGTTATCCGGATGAATTATGCATTAAGGTGGGCCGGCAGGTTTTTAAAGATACGTGCGTTGCCTTGCATAAAATACTGTTGTCGCCGGTAATGATGTTATTTGCGCTGGATGAGCGTAAAAATTCTAATAAATTTATAATAAATTGTGTTTTTGTAGGTTTTAAGATGGGGCAGTGGGTAACTGTAAGCACGGATATTCCGCAGGAAGACCCATCTTTTGATTCATTAGCAAAAGATATATACTCAAGCGCTCTCTTTGAAAGAGAGATCCGGGAAATGTTCGGCATCGAGCCGACAGGAAACCCTGATTTAAGGAGGTTGAGTTTACATGATGAGGTAGCCCCAAGCGGAAATTATCCTTTGCGTAAAGATTTTAAAAAAATCCAGCCCGGCCGAATAAATGAATACAAATTTAATAAAGTCGATGGGAGGGGGATATTTGAAATCCCGGTCGGCCCTGTGCATGCCGGGATTATCGGGCCGGGGCATTTCCGTTTCAGCGTTGCCGGAGAACCGATCATCAGCTTAGAGCTTAGGCTTGGTTTTACCCACCGGGGAGTAGAGAAACTTTTTGAAGGCAGGCGCTATTTTGATGCGGTTGGCTTGGCAGAATGTGTTTCAGGGGATTCAGCTTTCGCGCACAGCTTGGCATTTGCTCAAAGCGCGGAAAAGATTTCCGGGTTAATCATTCCCGTGCAAGCAGGATACCTAAGGGGGATCTTTTTGGAGCTTGAGCGTATTTATAACCATGTCAATGACATCGGCGGTATTGCTACAGATGTGGGTTTTAGCTTCCCAGCGGCTTACGCTTCAATTATTAAGGAAGCAATTTTACAATTAAACAATAAACTAACCGGAAGCAGGTACCTTAAAAAGGTTAATGTAGCGGGAGGGGTTGCAGCAGGTATCGATGAAACTAAAAAACTGATACTCTTTGAGTCTCTTAAGAGTATAAAGCATGATTTTAGGGAGCTGGTTAAAATATTAAATAGCAGCGTTTCTTTTATGGATAGGGTAGATACAACCGGTGTTTTAAAGAGAAAAACTGCCGAGGATTTAGGCATGGTTGGCCTTGCCGGCCGCGCCTGCGGTATCCCGGCGGATTTAAGGAAATATTTCCCCGGTGTATACAAGGAAGCAAAATTTAAAATGGCAACAGAAGAATCCGGGGATGTCCTGGCAAGATTGCAAATTAGGTTTTGTGAATTCGAAGAATCGTGCCGCTTGATTGAAGAATTCGCAAAGAAGCTGGCCAGGGAAGATGATATTAGAATCAATCCGGAATTAAAGGCAGGTTCTGCTTTGGGTTATGCGGAAGGCTGGAGGGGCCCGGTTTTGTATTGGCTTAAAACTGATTCAGCAGGTGTTATTGAAAGATGCAAGATTGTCGACCCTTCTTTTCGTAACTGGCAGGGGCTTTCTTACGCTGTGTTAGGCAATATTGTCCCGGATTTTCCGCTTTGTAATAAAAGTTTTGATTTATCATATTCAGGGAATGATCTTTAAATTATGATACATATATTAAAAAATAGGATATTAAAGGGTGTTGTCACCAGGCATATTGAGCTGAAATTGTCTAGAGAGATAAAATCTGCCGGCGATGAACTGAAATCACTGATTCAAAAGAAATTTGGCAGGTCTTTGCATATGCGCCAGCTAGATTCGGGTTCCTGCGGAGGATGCGAATCAGAGATTATTTCGGCGAACAACCCGATTTATGACTTGCAGCGGTTTGGTATTAATTTCGTCGCCTCCCCGCGCCATGCCGACGCTCTTTTAGTTACCGGGCCCGTGTCTAAGAATATGCTTGTTGCGCTCAAAAAGACTTACGAGGCCATGCCTGAGCCGAAATTTGTTATTACTTTGGGGGATTGTGCTTTAGACGGAGGGATGTTCAAGGATTCCTACTATGTTGAAGGCGGCGTAAAAAATATATTGCCGGTAGCGCTGCATATTCCCGGCTGTCCGCCGGATCCGTTGACAATCATCCAGGGATTACTGGTATTATTGCGAGAAACCTGCCTGCCGGCAGGGAGATCAAATGAATAAATTTATTATCACTACCCTAATGTTGGTATCTAGTAATGTGTTTATGACATTTGCCTGGTATGGCCATTTAAAGAATTATAACGGTAAACCGTGGATTATTGCAGCCATAGTAAGCTGGGGTATTGCATTATTTGAATATCTCCTGCAGGTTCCTGCCAACAGGATTGGCCATCAGGTTATGAGCCTAGGCCAGCTTAAGATTCTGCAGGAAGTAATAACTTTATCTGTCTTTGTGCCATTCTCGGTTTTTTACATGAGGGAGGGTTTAAGAAAAGATTATCTATGGGCAGCGCTGTGTATTTTGGCTGCAGCCTTTTTTATGTTTCGCGGGTCATTAGTAAAGGGATAGTCGGAGCCTTCCTTTTTCCTCATACCGGTTTTATATATTTGCCTAATATTAAGTATATATCATTTTTTATTTATGATAAAATATAAGTAATTCTATATTCAAAATGAGCCATAGGAAATAAATGAAAATAAAGTTGGCCCGTATTTTATTGATTATTTTTTTAATCGGCTCCTTTAGTAATGC
>JAHFFR010000009.1:0-1880 GCA_023247825.1 Candidatus Omnitrophota bacterium | reverse complement strand
TTTTTTATTTATGATAAAATATAAGTAATTCTATATTCAAAATGAGCCATAGGAAATAAATGAAAATAAAGTTGGCCCGTATTTTATTGATTATTTTTTTAATCGGCTCCTTTAGTAATGCTTATGCCTCTAGTGAAATACTTACCTGGGGCGCGTGTATAAAGGAAGCCGCTAAGAATCATCCGGATTTGATTGCGGCTCAGGAGGCTATTAAGCAATCGGAAGCCTCTAAGCGGGAAACCGCCAGCGGTTTATTTCCTCAGGTAACCGGAAGCGTTGACGCCTCCAGGGCTAAAACTTCAAGCAGCCCAAGTGTCAGCGCTACTAAAGATACATATAGTTACGGAGTAACCGGCACCCAGCTTATATTCGATGGCACCAAAACCATTAATAATGTAAGGGCTGCTTCAGAGAATATTGCCGCATCAAAGCAGGGTTTTAGATTTACTTCTGCGGCTGTAAGGTTCAGGCTGCGCTCAGCATTCATCGATCTTTTAAAAGCCCAGGAGATGATGCGCATCGCCGAAGAAATTTATAATATCAGGAGAAGTAATTTAGAGTTAATTATGCTGCGCTATGTATCCGGCCTTGAGCATAAAGGCGCATTATTAACCGCGGAGGCGGATCTTGCGGACGCAAAATATGGGATCTCTCAGAATAAAAGAGCGCTTACCGTAGCCCAGCAGGAATTAGTTAAAGAAATGGGCAGGAAACAATTAACACCGATGCAGGCCAGCGGGGATTTCGAGGTAAAAGACAGCGCTTTGGAACAACCTGATTTCCAGGCTTTGGCGAAAAATAACCCATCTCTACAACAGATAATCGCCCAGAAACGCTCAGCAGAATTTAGTTTAAAATCCGCTTATGCTAATTTTTTTCCCGAACTTACCGGCAACGCAGGAGCGAATCGAACAGGCAGCCATTGGACTCCGCGGGGTGATCAATGGGACTTAGGGCTTAGCTTATCCCTGCCTTTATTCGAAGGCGGCTTAAGGACTGCCCAGGTTTCAGGTGCCAGGTCCTTAGTAAAGCAGTTGCAGGAAAACGAAAGAAGCGCTTTGGATAGCGCTATTTTAACCCTGCAGCAAACCTGGGCGGTTTTACAGGATGCCATGGAAAATGTCGATGTGCAGAATAAAGGATTAATTGCTGCACAGGAACGCTCTAAGATTGCGCAGGCGCAATATTCCATCGGGTTTATTACTTTTGATAACTGGACGATTATTGAAGATAATCTGGTAAAAGCTAAAAAAAATTATTTAGATGTCCAGGCAGCTGCGCTAGTGGCTGAAGCAAAGTGGATTCAGGCGAAAGGAGAAGTAATAGAATATGAATAAAAAATTAAAAACGGGCTTAATTATTACCGGGGTTTTAATTGCGGCTGTATTTATAGCGATGAAGCTTAAACCCAAAAAAGATACTGATAGTATTATTAAAGAAATAACTCCTGCGCGGGGTACAATCCAGACGATTATCTCAACTACCGGGACAGTTTTACCTAAAAACCGCCTCGAGATTAAGCCTCCGGTTGGCGGCAGGATAGAAAGTATTTTAGTTAAAGAGGGCCAGAAGGTAAAAATCGGCCAAACTCTTGCTTGGATGAGCTCTACTGAGAGAGCAGCGCTTTTAGACGCTGCCCGCGGCCAGGGTGAGGAAAAATTAAAATATTGGCAGGAGGCTTATAAGCCGATAGCGCTGTTGTCTCCTATTGACGGAGAGGTAATTGTTGCTACAACCCAGCCCGGACAGACTGTTACTACTGCGGATGCAGTAGTAGTTTTATCCGATGCGCTGATTGTCCGCGCGCAGGTTGATGAGACTGATATCGGGAAAATAAAACTGGCTCAACCGGCGATAATTTTACTTGATGCCTATCCTGA
>JAHFFR010000050.1:4322-7823 GCA_023247825.1 Candidatus Omnitrophota bacterium | reverse complement strand
GATGATGTGCGTATTTCTTTCCGCGTGGACGGCCAAATTACAGAGCTGCTTACTGATGAGGGCAAAGTAGTAAAGAATGGCGATATTGTCGCCCGTTTAAATACCGATGAATTAATTAAAGAAAGAGATAATGCTGCGGCTTCACTTAAAGCTGCGCAATTTGATTATGAGCTGGCAAGAATAGATTATCAAAGATCGGAAAATTTGCTTAAAGAGGGGGCAGTTTCAGAGCAGAAAAGGGATCAGGACAAGACGGCTTATGATGCAAGTAAAGCAAAGGTGGAGCAATTGAAAGCTTCCTTGGATTTAACCCAGACACGCCTGGATTTTACGGAGCTGGCTTCTCCTTTAGACGGATATATCCTGGTAAAGAGCAGTTTAGCCGGTGAGGTAGTTAAATCAGGTACGCCTATTTTTACGGTAATTGATCTGCATAATATCTGGGTTACCGCCTATATCAACGAAAAAGATTTAGGCAGGGTAAAGCTCGGAGCTCAGGCCGATGTAGTTACGGATACTTACCCGGGTAAAAAATATAAAGGCGAGATTTCTTTTATTTCCAGCCAGGCAGAATTTACTCCCAAGTTTATCCAGACTCAGGAAGAGAGAGTTAAATTGGTTTACCGCATTAAGGTCAGAGTGGATAATTCCAGCCTTGAACTAAAGCCGGGAATGCCGGCCGATGCCTACATTATTGAATAAAATAAATGATCACCATAAAAGCCGAAGGTTTAACTAAGAAATTTGATTCTCTTGTTGCCGTCGATAATTTTACCATTGAAGTAAAGGAAGGTGAAATTTTTGGTTTAGTCGGCCCGGATGGGGCAGGAAAATCCACAACTATGCGCTTATTAACCAGCATACTTGATCCAACCAGCGGACAAGCCTGGGTTTATAATAAGCATACAGTTAAAGAAGCCGAGCCGCTTAAAGAATGTATTGCGTATATGTCGCAGCGTTTCGGCCTTTATGAAGAATTAAGCGTGATTGAAAATATTAATTTTTATGCTGATGTTTACGGCGTCGCAAAAAATAAACGCCGGGAATCGATTGAACGATTACTGGGTTTTTCCGGCCTATTGCCTTTTAAAGAGCGTTTTGCCGGGAAATTATCCGGCGGGATGAAGCAAAAATTGGGGCTTGCCTGCGCACTGATTCATACCCCAAAAGTCTTATTTTTAGATGAGCCTACCAATGGAGTGGATCCGGTAAGCCGCCGGGATTTCTGGAAAATACTTTACGATCTTCTAAAGGAAAGAGTAACTATTTTTTGCTCTACATGCTACCTTGATGAAGCTGAACGCTGCCACAGGGTTGGCCTGATGCATAAAGGTAAACTTTTACGGTGCGATACTCCGGATAATATCAAGAAAGAATGCGATACCAAAACCCTGGAAGAAGCATTCATTGCAATAATTAAAGAATATGAATCAAAACAATCAAAATAATGCTGCTGTAAGCGTCGAGAACCTGGAAAAGAAATTCGGTTCCTTTACGGCGGTTAATAAAATTAATTTTTCTGTTAAGCAGGGAGAGGTTTTTGGGTTCCTCGGGCCAAACGGTGCCGGAAAATCTACGACTATCAGAATGCTTTGCGGAATTATTGCTCCGACCAGCGGAAGCGGCCATGTCGGGGGTTTTGATATAATCCGCCAGCAGCATAAAATTAAAGAGAATATCGGTTACATGTCGCAAAAATTTTCCCTTTATAATGATCTGACTGTCGAAGAGAATATTAATTTTTACAGCGGTATATATAAGATTCCCAAGCTTGAGAAAAGAGATCGTTTTAAGGCGGTAATCCGTGCCGCAGGCTTAGAAGGGATGGAAAAGAATCTTACTGTTACTCTTCCCGGAGGATGGAAGCAACGCTTAGCTTTGGGATGCGCGCTTTTACATAAGCCAAGAATTATATTCCTTGATGAGCCAACCAGCGGAGTTGACCCGATCACGCGGGTTAATTTCTGGGGGATTATCAAAAGGCTGTCCGATGAAGGAGTAACGGTATTTGTGACCACGCATTATATGGATGAGGCGGAAAATTGTAACCGCATGGTTTTAATTTATCACGGAACAATTATTGCTATGGGTACACCCGGCGAAATGAAAACCAGCTGCATGAAGAATGAAGTGCTGGAGATTATTTTGCCGGATTCTCAAAACTGGCTGGAAAGAATAGGTAAGCTGGATGGGGTTAAAGAAGCAGCGCTTTTCGGGTCAAATATTCACGCCGTTGTTTATGAGAGTGCTAAGGCGATACCTGCAATAAAAGAATTTTTGCAAAAAGAAAATTTAGCCGGTTCCGGCGTCAACAAAATAATGCCATCGCTGGAAGATGTCTTTGTTTCTTCGATCGAAGAATATGATCGCACAGAGCTTAAAAAGAATTAAGGCAGTAGCCTGGAAGGAATTTGTCCAAATTAAGCGCGATTTGCGGAGTCTTGGCCTGGCTTTGGGGATTCCGATATTCATGCTTTTAATTTTTGGTTACGGCCTTTCGCTTGATATAGACCACGTGCCGATGATCATCTGGAACCAGGACGCATCAAGCCAGGTAACGCGCGACTTTATATTAAATTTCAAGAATTCAAAATATTTCAAGATTACCGGCTATACCGATAATTACCAGGAGATCACGCGTAAAATTGACAACGGCGACATTATGCTGGCCTTAGTTATACCGAAAGATTTTTCGCATTATATTGCATCCGGGAAAATTATCCCTTTACAGCTCATCATTGACGGCAGCGATGCGAATACTGCGACAATTGCTTTGGGGTATGTGCGTTCTGTGGTTTCAGGCTACAACGTAAATCTCCTGACCAATGCTTTTGCCGGACACGGAATGAATCCGGTTAAATCCGTGAATGTTCATCCCAGGGTTTGGTTTAATATGGGGCTGGTAAGTACCTGGTTTATCATTCCCGGGGTTATTGCCATGATTATTATGATTATTTCAGCATTGTTGATTTCCATTACCCTTGCCCGGGAGTGGGAGCGGGGGACGATGGAGCAGCTGATTTCCACGCCCGTAAAAGGGCCGGAGCTGATTATCGGTAAATTTATACCGTATTTTGTGATTGCTTTTTTTGATCTCACGGTCGGGGTGTTTATGTCGAAGTACCTATTTGGAGTGCCTTTTAGGGGCAACTTTTTTCTGTTTGTATTTTTGAGCTCTCTATTTTTGACCGGAGCATTATCGCTGGGAATATTAATTTCGGTTAATTCCAAGACCCAATTAATGGCAACCCAGCTTGCCAGCCTTTCTACTTTAATCCCGACGATGTTGCTCTCCGGTTTTATTTATCCGATTTTTAATATGCCGAAATTTGTCCAGGGGATTACCTATTTAATTCCGGCTCGCTATTATATTATTGTATTAAGGGATATATTTTTAAAAGGCAATGGCATTGCTACTTTATGGGATGAAGCGCTTTTTCTGCTGTTGTTTGCTGCTTTAATGTTTATTCTGGCGATCAGAAAATTTAAGAAAAAGGTGGC
>JAHFFR010000050.1:2124-4222 GCA_023247825.1 Candidatus Omnitrophota bacterium | reverse complement strand
TTTAAACAAATCTTCCGTGATCCGCGGATGAAAACAATAATTTTTATTTCACCGCTGTTGCAGATAATACTTTTCGGTTATTCTGCTAACCGGGATATAACCTATGTGCCTACTGCAATCTATGATCGGGATAATACTGCCCAAAGCCGCGATCTTCTGCGCAGGTTTACCTACTCTAAGTATTTTGTGCCTGAGCATTATATTTTTAGTGATAAGGAACAGGATTCTGTCCTGAATAGGGGCGTAGTTAATACGGTTATCCGTATTGACCGCGGTTTTGGCAGGAATCTTAATGCGAATAAAGATGCCAATATTCAATTAGCTTTTGACGGGACTGATTCAAATACTACGATGGTGGTCATGGGTTATGCCAACACAATTATCAGTAGTTATCAGGAAGAAGTGCTGAAGAATAAAGCTGAAGCAGCCGGATTTATTAATACCGTACCCAGCCTAGACCTTAGGGATCGCGCCTGGTTTAATGGAAACTATATTTCCAGGAATTATTATCTGCCGGGCGTAATTGCTACAATTGTTACGATGATGTCTCTTTTATTAACCGCGATGGCTATTGTAAAAGAGAAGGAGATTGGCACAATGGAGCAATTGACAGTCAGCCCTTTGCGGCCGCTCGAATTAATTATCGGTAAGCTCCTGCCTTTTGCGATAATTGCGCTTATTCAAATTATCCTTATTACGGCGCTGGGCGTGCTTTGGTTCGATATACCGCTAAGGGGCAATATTTTCTTTCTGTTATTTGCTACCTGCATATATTTATTTACTACTTTAGGAATCGGGTTGTTTATCTCTACGATATCATCTACCCAGCAGGAAGCAAACATGTCGGTATTCCTTTTTTATATGCCCACTGTTTTACTCTCCGGATTTTCTTATCCGATATCGAATATGCCCCGGGTGATCCAGTGGTTTACTATTTTTAATCCCATGCGTTATTTTATGGTGGTGATCCGGAGTATTTTTTTAAAAGGCGTAGGTATAAAGGTGCTCTGGCCGCAGCTCTGGCCGCTTTTCATTATTGGAATTGTAGTTATTGCTTTTAGTTCACTGCGTTTCCGGAAAGGATTAAGTTAGTATGAATAAAGGAATAAAGAAAATCATTCTATCTCTATCGTTAATCATTGTTTTAATCATTTTGGCGATGGTTCTGTTTACTATATTTTTCGACCAGGCTGTGATTGTCAGGAGGGATACGATTTATGAAGTTCCTTCTTCGGAAAAAGTAGTGGCGCTTACTTTTGACGACGGGCCTTCGCCTAAATGGACCCCGGAAATTTTAGATGCGCTTAAAGCGGCGCAGGTTAAAGCTACATTTTTTATGCTTGGCAAGCATGTAGATCTGTATCCGGGTGTGGCTAGGCTGGTCGCCTCCGAAGGCCATGAGATAGGCAATCACACCTATGATCATCACACGCTTATTTATTATAAAAATTCTGAGTTGGAAAAAGAGATAAATGATGCCCAGTCGGCAATATATAAGGCCTGCGGGGTCATGACTAAATATTTCCGGCCGCCCAAGGCCTGGCTTACTGAAAGTGAAAAGAAAGACATTAAAAGGATGGGGTATAAAATTATTCTTTGGAGTTTAAATTCCAAGGATTGGGTTACTTTTGATGATCGCTATATAGTAAAGTATATATTACGTCATGTGCGGCCGGGGGATATACTTCTTTTCCATGACAGCGGAGGAGTTTTTAAACCCGAGGGTGGAGACCGTAAGGAAACAGTAAAAACTATCCCGGGTTTAGTTGAGAAATTAAGAGAGCGCGGGTACAGGTTTGTAACGATCAGCGAGCTGTTGAAGTTACAGGTAAAAAATGAAAAATAGTAAATATGTAAAACATATTATTATCCTGATCGTCCTTTCATATTTTTGTTTGATGTTCGGTAACGGCTTACTTAGCCTTACTGTCCCGGATGAGGTTTTTTATGCCCAGGCTGCCAAGGAAATGCTGCAACAGCATAATTGGATGACTCCTTATTTGTTTGGCCAGCCAAATTTCGAAAAACCGATATTCCTTTATTGGCTGCTAAACTTGAGTTTTATAATTTTTGGGATAAATAGTTTTAGCGCCAGATT
>JAHFFR010000050.1:0-2024 GCA_023247825.1 Candidatus Omnitrophota bacterium | reverse complement strand
TTTTTCCTGCCCGGATATTTAAAGCGGAAAGATAATTCATTCTATGTTTTTTTAATTTGCCTGATTGCTGTAGTCTTTACAGTAGCTCAGAGTGCGCATTCCAAATTAATAAGTTATATATTCCCGCTTTTTCCGGCCTTGGCTTTATTTACCGGTGGTTTTATCGCGGATGCAGTTGCCAGCCAGGAGAAGAACCGCTGGGTTTATCGGGCCTTATTCATCGGTTTGTTGGCAGTTTTCTTAGTGCCCGTAGTTTTAATTATTGTTTGGCTGGGGTTTAAACATTATTTAAGCTTATACGTCTCATCGCAATTAACCATCAATTTATTTATTCTTATCTTTCTGGTATTCGGGTTTATTCTGCTGTTCTTGATACTCAAGAAAAGATTAATAAAAAGTATTTATTGTTTAGCTTTATTTGTGCCGATAATGATATATCTTATCCCGTTTGTGCATGCTGATATCGAGCCCTATCTTTCTCCCAGAAAATCATGTGAATATCTGCTTAGTAATTACAAAATTGATAATGCTATCCTTAGCTCAAAGTTTTTTGTGCGCGGGGTAAGATATTATACGGACAAAGAGGTAGCGGTAATTGATATGCCGGGCACTCAATTTTTTAGCCCGCATCCCGTGCCTTTTTTAGATTCCGGCAATAAAGTCCTTGATTTTCTGCGCAAGCAGAAAGTCACTTATTGCATTTTGAAAAAAAATTCAGTGGAGGATATCCAGCGCCTTGCTCCCGGGGGATTTACATATAAAATATTGAAGATTATCGGCAATGAATATATTTTGAAAATTGAAACCCTGCCGCAATAATTAAAAGATGAATAATCGAAAGAAAACCGCATTCCAGCTTATTTTACTTTTCGGCCTGGTCAGCCTTTTCGGGGATATGGTCTATGAAGGCTCACGCAGCGTAAATGGCCCGTATCTTAAGACGCTCGGGGCAAATGCCGCCATAGTTGGTTTAGTCGCAGGTATTGCCGAATTTTTAGGTTATGCGGTACGCCTGGCCTCGGGGTATTTTGCCGATAAGACCAAGGCCTATTGGCTGCTTGTTTTCTTAGGCTATGGAATGTTGATCAGCGTTCCTTTGCTTGCGCTCGCCGGAATATGGCAGGTTGCGGTTATTTTTATTGTCGCAGAAAGGCTTGGGAAAGCTATCCGAAGCCCGGCAAGAGATACTATTCTTTCGCAGGCCACAAAACAGGTGGGTACGGGATTAGGTTTTGCCATAGCTGAAGTCCTTGATCAGGTTGGAGCAATAAGCGGGCCGTTAATATTCACCATATTTTTTATGTTTCTTGGCAGAGGGGACAGGTCTTTAATTGATTATCAACATGCTTATTCTTTACTCTGGATTCCGTTGATCCTGGTTTTATTTTTCCTTGTCCTTGGTTTACGGCGTGTTCCTAACCCGGAAGTTTTAGAGGCTGGTGTGGCTAAAAATCCGCAGCCGCATAGATTAAGCAGGGTTTTTTGGATTTATACTATTTTTACTTTTATTACTACCCTTGGTTTTGCAAATTTTGCCTTAATCGGCTATCACTTTAAAGCTAAGCATATCTTGACTGACGCGCAGATTCCTTTATTTTACGCTCTAGCTATGGGGGTGGATGCTTTGGCGGCTTTGGCTATCGGCCATGCCTATGACATTTTTAAGTCCAGGCACAATAAAGAAAAGGCTGGGTTGGTTACCTTGATTGCTATTCCGTTGTTTTCGTTATTTATCCCCGCGTTTGTTTTTTCTACAAAGTTTTCCTTGGTTTTAGCCGGAGCAATTATCTGGGGGATCGTTATGGGTTTTCATGAAACAGTGATGAGATCGGCAATCGCTGACCTTACCCCGTTAAAGAAAAGGGGGACCGGTTATGGGATTTTTAATGCCGTGTATGGCCTTGCGATATTTATCGGCAGCGCCGTGACCGGCCTGCTTTATGAGAATTCAATACTTGCTGTAATTATTATCAGTATTGCCGTTGAAATAATGGCAATTATAGTTTTCTTTGTTTTGAAAAAAG
>JAHFFR010000049.1 GCA_023247825.1 Candidatus Omnitrophota bacterium | reverse complement strand
CCTGGATCCCGGGAAAAATCTGGCTGTCAATCTTCTTGGCAAATTCTTTTTTGCACAGGATAAATCCTCCGCGCGGGCCGCGCAGGGTTTTATGCGTAGTCGAGGTAACAAACTCCGCATATGGCACCGGAGACGGGTGCAGGCCTGCGGCAATTAATCCGGCGATATGCGCCATGTCAACGAATAGATATGCCCCGACGCTGTCTGCAATCCGGCGAAATCTTTTAAAATCGATTATCCTCGGATACGCTGAGGCGCCCGCCAGGATCATTTTTGGCTTATGTATTTTAGCTAATTCCTGGATTACGTCATAATCCAGGGCCTCGGTTTTTTTATCTACGCCGTAGCCGGCCATCTTAAAAAATCTTCCGGAAAAATTATGCGGATGGCCGTGGGTAAGATGGCCTCCCGCGGCTAAATCCATAGCCAATACGGTATCTCCGGGATTTACTGCCGCGTAATAAACTGCCATATTTGCCTGCGAGCCGGAGTGCGCCTGGACATTTGCATGCTCTGCGCCGAATATTGTTTTGGCCCGCTCGATCGCTAAAGTTTCCACAATATCAACGTTTTCGCATCCGCCATACCAGCGCTTGCCGGGATACCCTTCGGCGTATTTATTGGTCAGGACTGAGCCCTGCGCCTCTAAAACTGCCAAGGAGGTAAAATTCTCCGAAGCAATCAGCTCTAAGTTATCATTCTGGCGCCTTACTTCTTTTTGAATTGCCGCAAAAACTTCCGGATCCGTCTCTTTTAAATGTTTCACTTTACCTACTCCTTATCTTTATCTTTTTATCAATACGGTCGATTAATTTTACTCTTTTTAAATGCCTTCCCCCTAAAAACCCGGTATTTAACCAGGCTAAAACTATTTTCTTTGCCAGATCCGCTTTTACAAAAGCTGACCCTAAAACTAAAACATTGCTGTCGTTATGCTCCCTGCTGAGCTTGGCTATTCTTACGCAGTGGCAAAGCGCGGCGCGCACCTTCGGCAACCTATTGGCGACGATAGAATTACCGACCCCGCTTTTACAAATGAGTATTCCGCGTTTTGATTTCCCTAAAGAAATACTCTTTGCCAGCTCATACGCGTATAGCGGATAATCACAGCGCTCCTTGGAATACGTACCTAAATCTTTTACTGCGATTCCTTTTTTTCCGAGAAAATCCCTCAGCTTCTCCTTTAGAATAAACCCGGCGTGGTCCGAGGCAATCAATATCTTACTCATATAATTTTACTTATCCTTTCTACGGCGTCTTTGATGGTAGAGAAGATCTCTTTGTAAAACCCAAAGGACCCTCCGATAGGGTCGGAAATATTCAAATTGCTATCATTTATTTTAGCAAATTCCTTCAATAAAAAAAGCCTATTTTTTACTTCCGGGGCCATCTCTAAAACCCTCTCTTCATGTATTTTTTCCATAACCAGGATGATATCCGACTCGTCAACCAATTCCCTGGTTATTCTCCTGGTGCGGTGCGCTTGCGCATCTATGCCTTCTATTGCCAAGACCTGGCGCGTCTGTTCTGTCGCGCCCATTCCCTCGACCGCCATCATTCCGGCAGAGCTGACATTGATACCGGCCCTGCCTTCTTTTAACAAAAGTTTTTTTAAATATGCCTCTGCCATTACCGACCGGCAGGAGTTGCCCGTACAGATAAAAAGTATATTTTTGGATTTGACAGCAGCAATTATTTCTTCATCTTTTATCGCCCCGCTTCTTAATATTTTTAGCGGCTCAACCGTAAGATCAACAATTGTAGATTCCACCCCTAATTTTGCCGCTCCGGCATCAATAGCCAAATCCACCAGCCCGCCCAAATCTTTAATTGCCTGCGCAAAATCTTTTGGCGCGGGATTATCCGAAATATTCGCGGAAGGGCAGGCTATCGGCACACCTGCCTTAAGAATAATTTCCAAGGCAATCTGATTATCCGGCATACGTAAACCCACCTTGCCCTCTTCTTTAGCTTTCAATAAGATTGTCAGCGGCCCCGGCCAAAATTTATGCATCAGCTTATAAGCAGCTGGCGGAATATCGCGGCTAAATTCTCCGGCCTTTTCTCTTTCTGCGATAAGCATTGCAAAAGGCTTATCCTTGGGCCGTTTTTTAATTTCATAGAGCCTGTCAAGCGCCTTTTTATCCAAGGCATTTGCGGCAATACCGTAAACAGTCTCCGTGGGGATAATTACTAATCCGCCTCCGGCAATAACTCCGGCTGCCTGCTTAATACCCGCTTCTTCAGGAGCTAACGGATTAACTTTGATAACTTTTGCCGAACTCATAATTTGATTTTTGCCCTTTTAACTTTAAGGCGCATCTGTTTTTTATATTTGAGGAGCTTGGCGCTGATTTTACTATCGCTAGTGCCAAGTACAGCCAAGGCAAAAAGCGCGGCATTTTTTGCGCCGGCCTTACCAATAGCCATTGAGGCAACCGGCACGCCTCCGGGCATCTGTACGGTAGACAGAAGCGAATCCATTCCTTTTAAGTTTGAGGTTTCAATGGGAATTCCGATAACCGGTAAAATAGTATGCGCTGCAATTACCCCTGCCAATGCCGCGGAACCTCCGGCAGCAGCAATAAACACCTTAGTTCCTTTTTTAGGCGCCGTTTCCACATATTCAGCCAACTCATATGGAGTCCTGTGCGCGGATAAAACCCGCACCTGGAAATCCACTTTAAACTCTTTTAATACCTTAATTGCCTCATTAACAGTTTCTAAATCCGACTGGCTGCCCATGATTATGCTGATTTTACTCATCTCTACCTCCCTATTTCAACGCTTTCCTGCCGATATCCTTGCGATAATGCATTCCTTCAAAATTAATTTTCTCCACCGCCCTGTAGGCTTGATTAATCGCGTCTTTAATCGTCGAGCCTAACGCGGTTACCCCCAGCACCCTGCCGCCGCTGGTTAAAATTTTATTCCCTGACTTTTTAGTACCGGCGTGAAAAACAACAACATCATTTAATTTCGCGGCCTCATCAAGCCCGCCGATCTCTTTATCTTTTGGATAATTTCCCGGATAACCGCGGCTTGCGCAAACCACGCACACGCAGGCGCGGCTGTCCCATTCCAAAGTCCTTATTTTGGAAAGCTTCCCGACGCTGGCTGCCAACATTATTTCTACCAAATCCGATTTTAATCTCGGTAATATTGCCTCGGTTTCCGGATCACCGAAACGCACATTAAATTCCAAAGTTTTCGGGCCGTCTTTAGTCAGCATTACGCCTGCATACAAAACTCCCCGG
Source organism: Candidatus Omnitrophota bacterium (assembly GCA_023247825.1). GTDB lineage: Bacteria > Omnitrophota > Gorgyraeia > Gygaellales > Profunditerraquicolaceae > UBA6249. Next base: position 4,567 of record JAHFFR010000049.1, on the reverse strand, counting down.
TAAGCTATTCCCTCTTTAGCTAATCCGTCAATAGTGCGGTAAATTATCTTTTGCATAATCTCTTTTAAAATATCCGGCGTAACTATCGGAGCGGGGGAATATGCGCCCATACCTCCGGTATTTTCGCCTTCATCATTATCAAATACCCTCTTATGATCCTGGGCTGAAGCTAAGGCTATTACCTCTTTTGAATCCGTAATCACCAGAATCGAAGCTTCCTGTCCGGTCAGGCACTCTTCAATAATTATTTTTTTACCCGCATCACCAAAGATCTTATCCTGCATTATCGAGGTCACCGCATTTATTGCTTCGCTGGCGGTCTTTGCCACGACTACCCCTTTACCGGCGGCCAGGCCGTCAGCCTTAACTACGCAAGGAGCGCCGATTTTCTCAATATATTTTTTTGCCGTATCAGGATTATCAAAAATCTTAAAATCCGCGGCAGGCACCTTGTATTTTGCCATCAGTTCTTTTGAAAAGACTTTGCTTGCCTCTAAATTCGCCGCTTGCTTATTCGGGCCAAAAATTTTAAGCCCTGCTTTTTCAAACTCATCGACAATGCCTAAAGATAAAGCTGCCTCCGGCCCGACCACGGTCAGGTCAATTTTTTCTTTTCTGGCAAATTCAAGCAAACCAAAGATATCGCCAGCCTTTATATCAAGGCATTCGGCAAGCTGATTAATCCCGCCGTTGCCGGGCGCGCAGAATATCTTATCGCACAACTTAGACTGCGCGATCTTCCAGACCAAAGCATGCTCACGTCCGCCTGAACCGACAACTAAAATCCTCATTTATTTTTCCTCTTTCGGCGCTGCTTCAAGCATATCGGAAGACCTAAGTGTAACCGCGAAAACATCTGAAAATGGGCGGTCATCTACCCAACTGTCAGTAAGCAAAATATTATTTACCGGCTCTTGCGGCCTGGGGTTGGTAAAACTGATATGGAATATACTGCAATTTTTGCGCACCGGATTTTCACCCAAAGATTTAATCCTTGCCCCCTCCCTAGACCATGTGCCGGGGCCCAGGCTAAACCAATCCCAGAAAACAGGGACTGAAAAACTCTTATAAACACCATCCTGATAAATAAAAATAACAGTAAGAACGGCGTAAAAATATTTGTCTCCGTATAAACGCATTAACGCATCATGCTCATAACTATTGCCGAAATTTCCTCCTGCCAGAAAATGCACTTCACCGACTTTCATCCCGGGACTGATAGGCAGAGAAAACATATTATTGCCTTCGAGGTTGAGCCTTCCGTAATCCTGCCAGCTTTCAGCCCCCCGCACTAAAAAATCAATCCCGTCATATTTCAAATATTTAGTAACGAATATATTGGGCCCTGCGCCCTCCAGGCTGAAATTATCCCTGTTTTCTTTGGTGAGAAAATAGTAATCCCCCTGCTTTTCCCAATTAAGCGCCCATGACAGTGCCGTGAAAAACAGAATTATTATGGCAATACATAAAACTTTCTTCATTCTAAGGATTTAATTTCCTATACCAAAGGCACTCTTTCACGCAAAAAGGAAGCCCCTTCTCCTTTGCATCCGGGCATCCTTGGCCGGCATGATTTCCCGCCACCAGCCAGCACTCCCCGCCCATATTATTCTTATAAGCAGGACATCCGTTTCTTATAGCCACAGGGCAATTCTTAAACTCCCAACAATTTTGCGGCTCTTTAGATTCAGTATTTTTCATTATTTTGTTTTTTAAAATAGTTTCCCTTGTTAATAACAATATAAAAACCAAGAATGCCAATAGTATCAATCAAGGTATCTTGAAAGCAGCAATTCCTGCCCTTAACAAAATATTGATGGACCTCATCGGATATAGCATAGAGAAACGAAAGAGCAGCCGGGTACATGAAAAGACGCAAAGCATTCATATCGAATGAACCTTTAAACGCCCTGTATAAGAAAAAGGTAAGGACCGAATATTCAAGGATGTGAGCAATTTTTCTTAAGAAGAAGTCATATTCAAGATTTGTCTTTAAGTAAGGGATACTCGAAAAGTAAAAAATAACCCCTGCCCAAACAACCACCGGCCCCCATAATTTAAAAACCTTCACCAAACTACTCCTATCCTAATTTCAACCTTGTGCCAAAATCAAGAAGAGTCCTTATTAAAAATGACTTTAAAAACATAATCAATAAAAATACAATTATCGGCGAAATATCAATACCGAACCGGAAATTTAAAGGCAAGATCCTTCTTACCGGCTCTAAAATCGGCTCAGTTGTCTTATAAAGAAACTGCACCACCGGATTATTGGGATCCGGATTTACCCAGCTAATCAATGCCCGGATAAGTATCAGCCAGTATAATATGGTAAGCAGAATATCCAGAATATTGGCCAGCGCAAATATAAAATTAGCTAAAATAAACATCCTAGATATCCTTCCTTATTTCTTTCGCGCACTGCTTGGGTCTTGCTTTCCGTCTTTTGCTTCGGCACGAAGATTTTCGCCGTGCGCTGCGGCTTCCGACTCACTCCCGGGATTGCTTACGCAACTAATTGGGTCCTCCGTTCGTCGTAATTCCTTGCGCACACAGTTAATAGCGGTGCCGAAAATCTTCTAATTGTGCCTCCAGCAAAAGCCGGAAATCTTAATGACAGCTTAAGATTATTTATCTGCGCTTTGGAACAAACCACTAGCTAAAATCTAAATTAGAACCACTCCTTTTATCGAGTAGTGAAAATCGGCTTAGGTGTTTTACTGAAAGATTTTACTTCCGTTTTAAGTTCAAAGTTATTTAAATAGTCCTTCATATTTACTTCTACTTTTAACTTAACTGTTTCTCCGGGAGCAAGATTATTAATAACTGTTTGCGTAACTGTAGATTGATATATACTAAAAGCTGTACCCACGCTTATATTACCTACTGACACCGCTTCCGGATGCTCCTCCTCTAGACACAAGTCAACAACAACCTCTTCAGGATGATGCGCTATTACATTAATATCATAAATTGGTTTTGAACTTTTATTAGTTAAATAAATATAGAATGTTTCTTTTCTAAACTGACTGCTACTACATACTATATTTTTTGTTTTAGGCGAAATCTCAATAACTGAAACATTATTATTCCACCAATTTGGGATTACATTAAAAGCCAACCATTGAATAAGGATCCCTCCTATTAAAATAGAAAGCCAGTTCTCTATAAACCATTTCCCAATTAATCCCATAACTGTTTCTCTCTTTCGTTTTTTATGCAGCATAAGTCCTGTATCGACATTACTTCTATTTTTAAAAATCAAAACCGGCAAGTTACTATTCCATATAAATGAATCTGGCAGTTTTTGAGTGAGTGTCGATTTTAGCCATTCAAATTTGCCGAGGGATGTTGTGGAGCGTGCATTAGAAATTTTTCGGCAAACGTGTGCAAGGAATTACGACGAACGCAGGGCCGATTACTTGCGTAAGCAATCCCGGGAGTGAGTCGTAAACCGCAGCACACGGCGAAAAATTTCGCACGCGAACAACAGCCCGAAGGCAAAATATTAAAAGAGCATATTTGAGATCCTTCGTCTGCCTACGGCAGACTCAGGATGACGGTGAAACTATCTCTTCTCTTCCTTTGTTTTAATCGGCAAAAAACCTGCCATCTCGCCAATCACATTGACCAACTCTGTATTTGCCGGAATCACAATCTTGGCATTATTCACCAATGACTTTTCAACCGCTTCCAATTTCCGCAGCACCTGCGCATTGCCGGTAAAATATTCCTGCGCCGCTTCATTCACTAATTTTATCGCCGCCGCCTCTCCTTCTGCCTCTAAAATCCGCGCCTGCTTAATACCTTCTGCCTTTTTGATCTCCGCGCGCTTCTGTCCGTCGGCAGCAGTCTCCGTGGCGGTCGCAAAATCAATTGCCGCGATCTTTTCATTCTCCGCCTTGACTACCTTGTTCATTGTCTCCTGGACATCCTTAGGCGGGTCAATTTCCTTTAGCTCTGTCCTGACGATCTCTAAACCCCAGCTGGCTGTTTCATCACAAAGAGTTTTATGCAACTCGGCATTAATTTTGCCTCTTTCGCTGTTGGCGGATTTTAGAGTTAATGTACCGATAATATTCCTTAATGTGGTGCGCGCTAAATTTACAATCTGCCACTGGTAATTATTCACGTTATACTGCGTGCTCTTTACGCTTGCCTCATCAGCTTTTACTTTAAAATAAACCTGCGCGTCAACTTTGGCATTTAAGTTATCATTGGTAATAATTTCCTGCGGCTCGGCATCGACCATCTGCTCGGTAATATTAATCTGATATAAATTTTCAACCATCGGAATTACCCAGTTAAATCCCGGACTGGCAAAACGGTTATACTTGCCGAATCTTTCAATTAATCCGCGGTGCGTAGGCCGCACGATTTTTATCCCCATTAAAAAAATAACAATTGCCGCAATAATAATTAACGTAAATATATTCATTTGCCGCTCCTTTTTAAATTATCTCTACCGATTTATTGCCTTTAATTGCTCGACCGATAACCCATGATTCTAACTTTAACTCGGACAATTTTTTCATTATCGCCTCAGCAGAATTCCGCTCTACAATTA
>JAHFFR010000008.1:18493-34894 GCA_023247825.1 Candidatus Omnitrophota bacterium | reverse complement strand
CTAAAAATTTACCCTCAGCGATTTCTACTTTTCTTTTTTGGAGGACTGTTTCGGCAAGCTTCTTGGAAGGACCAATCTTTTCGCGTTTGCGCCGGCCGTTTACGTAATAATCTATGTACCAATTCTTTCCTTTGAGGTATTTACTCATCTTGGTTAATTGTATTCTACCCTCATTCGAGCATAATTTCAATTCATTTCTTTAACACGCTTCTCTTCAATCCACTTATCGATTTCCCTCAGGTCAAACTTAACCAGCCGGCCCATTTTGCAGTAGGGAATCTTTCTCTTCCAGATCCAAGAATAGATAGTATCCGGTTTTAGACCAGTGTATTCAGCTAATTCTATAGGGCTGATAAAACGTTTTTCCATTCTATGTAAATTTTAAATAGATAATCTGTTAATACGGTTCCCTCATACTGCAATTTTCACGCTTACAAGGAAGAAAATTCGGCCAACCGGGACAAGGAACTTCCGGCCCGGAATATTCTCCTTCTTCCTTTGCGAAAGCTACCTTTAAAGCCGCTTCTAAAACTCTCCGGAACCAAAAAGGACGCCTCCTGATCATGGAAATTATCGCCCCCACATTAAAATCATTTAGCTCCTCATCTTTGATGTGCGCGTCCAATATCGTCTCAATTTGCCCAGCTGTATGATGAACAGCAAAGTTGTGCTTTTGCCTTTCCTCATTCGGGCAGCCGCAACACTTTGGATATTTCTTATTCACATCAAAATTCCCAAGATTAAATTGCTGATTCAGCTGCATACTTGGAGTTTTTAATTCCTCGCCCAACATGTACCAAAGCTTCATAGCTGCTACATCGCCTTTCTTAACCGCGGCGATCAGCTGGGCATCCACTAGGGGTGCGTTCCGAACCCGGTGTTCCTGGCGCTGTTCATTTACCCATTCCTTAAAATCAGGGTAACGCTTTAAGTGATAGTAAAATTTTTCCTTTTGAACACCCGTTATTCGTTCAGCTTCAGTTTTATTGCCTGCAACTTCTTCAGATAAAAGGACTTGTACAAAACGCTGTAAGTCCTGAGGCGGATGATACTCGTTTGAAATTGTTTGATTTTTAACTGGTACTAAGCTTTTAACTTCCATTCTTTCTCCTATTGGTTAAGCTAAGGGTTCCTATATTTTTAACCTTTTTTACCGTGTTTCTTTTGTTACATTTTTACCAAAGTAGAGGCAGTAAAGCCAGTAAAGGGTAAAAGCACATCTTTTTATATGAGTCATTTATATCCTTTTTTAATTCTCTATACTACAAAGATACTCTTTTTGCCCTTACTACCCTCTACTCCCTCTACTGCTCAGCGTCCAGCGACGGGTCAAAACCAGGTTCTACAGTAGAGGCACCTACCCCGGTAGAGGCAAAATTTTCATTTACTAAAAAAATCTCCTCCCAAAACATGCGGCCTTTCTCGGGTCCAAACGTTCTAACCTGTTTCTTAAGGCCCCTAGCCTCCAAATCGTGCGTAAAATCCTTTATATCGGGGGTAAAATGCGCGCCGCTCGCCTTAGCATAGTTCTTAAACGCTTCGTACAGTTTTAAAGAGAGGATTTGCTGCCCTGGGATTCTTGAACAACACTCCTTCAGGAAATTGCCGGTGAAATCCTCTTCTTCCTTGTATTGCGCGGTCGCCTCATCTATTTCCGGAGTGGTCCCCAGCCCCTCTTTTTGCCACAAAAGACACCCTTCGACTGCCCAACGCAAAATCCCAGGCAGCTCCCGGATGAGTTGCTCTTCCAGATCGGGAATTCTTTTTTCGGGTGGGTAAAACTTAGTAAACGGTACAAGCCTAGGACGGCTCCAGATGCCTTCGTCCGTCCCTCTAATTTTTGGCTTATGGTTCGTCTGAAGAAATATTTTAAAGGTGGGGTTAAATTCAAAAAGATGGCCATATAGAAACCTGGCCTTAACCGTTTTATCTCCTGTCAGTTCCTTAATGAGCCCTTCGCTGAGCGTCCTAGTTTTATCAGATTCAGAAGCCATTACCATCCGTTTCCCCCAAAGGTCGGCAATGTCTTCATTAGCTCCGCTGTCTTTATTATGCTTTACCATTAAGGTGGACACTCCGGCCTTACATGCATAATCCCCCAACAATCCGCGTATCGTATCTAGGAACGTATTCTTCCCGTTACGCCCGGAGCCATAGAGTATAAAGAAGCATTGTTCGCGGACAGAATCTGTAAGCGAATAACCAACGGCTTTATGTAAATAGGAGACAAGGTTTTGGCTTCCGTCAAAAATATCATTCATAAACCAATCCCATTTAGGGCACTTTGCGTTAGGATCATAATCGATGTTGATCATCCGGGTGATATACTTGCTGCAGTCATGCGACAGCAACTCTCCGGTCCGAAGATCCACAATGCCGTTTACGCAGTTTAATAAGAAGCCGTCTTTGTTGAATTCTTTTGTTTCAATCAAGATATTATTTTCGCTTTTAGATAATTCAACCATAGCCACGAGGCTATATTTATTTTGAGATGCTCTTGCGTGCTTTAGGAGATCCTTATCCTGGCTTTTCATCATTTCTTTAGTCATCTTTTTAGCAAATTTCTCAACATACAGCCCTCCGGGGTCTTTCTTCCATAACTTCCCATTCCAAACAAACCAACTTTTTAATTCCTGGCACCAACGAAAATTTTCTCCAAATAGCTCAACGAGTTTTTCTGCGTTCCAGAGATCCGTATATTTAGAGGCTGATACTTCCTTTTCCTTATTCTGCGCTATATAATCTTCATAGCTTTGCGGATCCTCAAGATATTGTTTCTTAAAATCATCGAGATTGCCCTTCTGCAGAAAGCACTTAATCTGATCATCTGCGCCTTTACCCAAGGCCTTGTCCAAATTAACAATACCCACCTTTGCGTCGATGCGATGTAAAGCTAATGCAAACTCATATTCTGCTTTTAAAACATGAGGATTGGAGTATTTGTCGGAATCAAAAACTATGTAGCATGATCGATCTTTAATAATAAGATTGTTGAGTGCTTCTAAGGAATGCCCCTTTGACTTCCATCCCCACACGCCCGGAACGCTTATGGCTGCGTATCCTAATTGCTCTAAGCTTAACGCCTTTTTCTCTCCTTCTACAAAATAATAGGGAATAGTAATATCGTTGTGCTTTTCGAAGGCAAGGAACGTCACAAACAGATCTTGAGACATGCCTGCTGGCGAAAGATATTTACGGTCGCCATACGGCTTATCAAGTTTAATCTTAAAAAAAGACGATCCGGGATATTGCATAAGCCATCCGTCACCGGCTATGTCATTACGATTAAGCTTCACACGTACCTCAGCTTCAGATAATGAAATAATGCCATACTTGGCGATTGTCTCATCGGAGAGTGTGGAATTATAAAGATCTTCTAGATGTTTAGGATTCAGATTGGCCATGCTTTCTCCTGACCTTTATTTTGACGTTGCACGTTGCTAATTAAATAACTCTCTAATAATCGTAAAATTTTCCAAACTTCAAAAGGTGCCATCTTAATTCTGCTGTTTTTATCCCGGGTTAATCTATCAATTAGTCCTTTCTTTTCAAGCTGATGAAGTTCGCTTGGAGTTATCCATACGTGCCGGCTTAAATCCTTAGGCGTCCATTCTTCCATAGGAAACCCTTCAGTTTCCAATTGCTGCCTGTTCCCTCTTATCATTAAGTAAATTAGCATCTGGCGCCTCCTGAGTATTTTATACCAGAACGGAAAATTATATCCTTTAGGGATCGAAATGAGTCAGCATAAGTTTTAGGATCTACTGTCGCCTGGTGGTTCCGATATGCGACAATCAATTCTTCACACTTTGAGGGATCAGGGAAGATAAACCATATGAAATGTTCTGATGGGTCGAGTCTAGTGCGGGGAAAAATATTCAACTTTGCGTACAAGAATGACGACTCAAAGAGGTCCTTCGTTTCAAATCCATTTTTCATTTTCATCTCCATTAATTAAAAATAACATTATTACTTGAACCAATCAAAGTATCTATTTATGAAGAAATCGGGCAACAGTTAATTAAAGTGCGTTAGGTCATTAACTTAATCCCCTTCCACCTTCTGTCACAAAACAAAAGTTACCACTATCCATAACAAGACCCATTGCTTTTTTAGAAACTGGGTTCTCTAGAAGCTCCTGTATTTTGGCATCGTGAATATGGGCTTTAGCTAAGACTTTACCTCCCGAAATAATCGCCTCGATGATCGTGGCCACCCAGTCCTTCAAGTCTCTCTCCGGACGAGATTTTTTTTCCGATGCCGTAGGACGATTTAGGTAGATCTTCTTTCCAGCGAGATCTTTCGAAGTAAAATTTTTTGTTTCGGGCAAAGTTAATGTGATCGTGTTATTTTCAAAATTTGATTCACTCAGGTTGATTATTACGGATTCACGCGCTGCCGACTCCCGGACATCTTTATACTCCCCATCTTCACTCTCAGCGCGCGCATCAAGTTCAGTTTGGAGTGATTCCTTAATAACGGGATTGCTTTCTCGCAGCAATACTCCAGGACCACAGCCACAGTCAGGGCATTTCGCCCCACTGATAAATGATCCACAATTTATGGAAATGCTGCCTGCCCAACCGCACTGCTTACATTTGGCAGTCGTAGTATAAGAAAGATTATCATCCTTCAATATCGATTCATTGAGCAGATCATAATCGGTTAATTTACGCTTAATCTCCTTAATGTCAGCCAGGCCTACGCGCCCATCTAAGCTTTCCTGCAGGTTTTTTCTCAATTCTGCAGGATGATTCTTTAATAATTTTCTGAAACGAGAAGTAGAGGTCCCTTCCCCGACAATGCTTTCCGCAATCTCTTTATTGCTTTTTGGTTTAAATCCGGATCTACGATCTAATTCTGCTTCTATAGAAGAATATTTAGACATCAGCTACCTTCTTTAAATTTAAAAACAAAATCTTTTAAATTCTGAGTTAGATACGCCAGTGTTGGTTCTTTAGTTTTATTTAATGCCGGAGTTAGAAAATCCCGAGGGATCATCTTAGATGTTCCCCAATAAACATACAACGCATGAGGCGCCCTGGATTCATCAACGCCTGCAAAGGCGCCGGCCTTTAACACTCCGGAATTTATGTCGGCTTCTTTTATGCCACTAATCTTAGCAGAGATCATCTGGCCGCTCTGTATATGCACTTTATAGTTTTCGGGCTCATGGAGCCCCGGGCCACCTATACGATAAGGATGATCTAACCTAGCCAAAGCCCGAAGATCGTGATCCTGGAGGCTTATATTACTTATAACTTCCTTATCAAGAATTTCTGATACATGTGACATGCATGAATTGACATGTTTAAGAAATCCCCCACCAAACGATTTTAAATTTCTCGCGACTACATCCGCGCCTTTTACAGGCATAGTTTAACTCCTCCTTTAATTAATTTTTTAACCTTAATATAATTCGGTATAGATTTTACTAGTACCGGAGTTTTATCTATAAACTGCCCTGAATGCAGTGGTTTGTATTTTTGTTCCTCATGATGCAATTTATAAGACTCATTAACCAGGGTAAGCAAAGATTTATCAGACGTAACTTGTGCTTTCAATTCTGTAATACTATCATTATCCACCAAAATTATCTCTTGAGTATTCGGGTCATAAGAACTAAATGGATGAGGCATTTTATCAAAATCCCCTCCGTTGCCATAAGCAGGATGGTCAGGAGCAGAATAACCCCCAATAACATCTTTCGTAATTTTATCTATAAGCAAGAATAACCAATAGTCTTGCCCTGAAGCGGTTACATAGCGTTGTCGAGCATAAATTGTTCCATAATCAGTACTAAGTTGTATATGTGTTTCATAAGAAGTCCAACCTGAAATAGAATCATTTGCACGACCAACTATTTGAGCTTCATATATATGAGCTTCAGCTTGACTCATTTTTATTTGGGGATAAAATCCATATTCTCCGCCAGGTAAGACTAATTCAGACCTATTCGTAGTAGAACTTACTTCCCCTGTTGCGGTTTTAAGCATTGTGGTAATTACTGCTGCCGCTTTTATCGTTCCATCATCGTTTAATGCCACCGCCAATCTTGTCTTGACATCCGCCATCGAACCCCGCGGATTAATTCCTAACTCCGTCTCGATAGCCGTAATCTCCGCAGCCCTGTCATTAGGGTGCGCGGCAATTACCTTATCGACCCCATCCTCCAATACCAGAAAATTTTTAATTGCTCCGGGATAACTTGCTGCCATAGTTCACCTCTTTATTTATTCCTTAATTGATTAAGTTTACTGGCCTCTGTAGATATCGAAACAATCAGTTCGCCAATATTTTCTGCCATTTTAATGAGTCTCCTTTATTTCCTTACTAATAATTTCTTCTGTGATATCAAGTGCCTTCTCCATTTCTGGAATTTTGGTTTCAAAAATATCACCCTTAAGTATGTATGAACGCAGTGAAAATAGCCGTATAGTCAAGTCTATGTCATCCAGACCCGGGAAGTTTAATTTAACATCTACATTTTCCGTTCTACGTTGATCTTCTAACTGTAAGATCTTATCCTCAGCCGCGAGAAGCTGTTTGAGCAAAGACCATTTATTTCTTTGCGCTTGGACTAATTCCAGGTCGATTCTTCGCACACGCAATTTCTGGTCCTTAATATTCGCAGCCTTGATATTATCCTCAATCTTAGCCTTTCGTTGCTCAAGGCCATTTAGCAGCAGCGATATTTCTTCGAGCCTAGCTTGAGATTTTCCGATTTCACCAACTAGGCGTTCCCTGTCCGAAGTTGATGTTACCTGCGATAATGCGGTTTTGTTTTTGTCGATTAATTCTTGGATTTGCGTACGTTCATCATTAAAAGCTTTAATTTCAGCGGCACAGTTGCTTAATTCGGATGACATTTTTCACCTCCTTAGGGTTTTTATCATTTTGACCTAGTACGCCGACCTTTAGTGCTTTGAAGCAAAAATCGAGGATCCAAATTAAGAGCCTGAGCAATTTTACTTACAAGTACAGCAGAAGGTTCAACTTTTTTATGCAAAACTTTTGATAGATAATTCTCAGACAAATTAATCTGCCGGCAGAATTGCCATTGCTTGATTCCTTTCTCGAATAATATTGCCTTTAATAATCCAGTATTTAAAAGCATTTTCACCTCCTATAGTTCAAAGTTTATCATTATCTTTCCACCCTTTCAAAGTATCCAATTTTTAAGAAATCGGGCAACAAAAAGCCCAGCTAATAAGCTGGGCTAAAATTGTATTCTCTCTCTAAATAAAGTTACTCTACCAATTGTTTCTTGTATTTTACAGCTGCTTGCCTCACTCTTTCTTGCTCCGATTCGCCTACTGCATTAAATCGTATCAATTTAGAATGTTTTTTCTTTATCCACTTTGTTATTATTGCCCACTTTTTCCCTTTCGGTCTATCTTTTGCAAACATATCATTCCATTCCTGGCTGTGTAAAAAGGCTAATTTCCCTAGTTTGTCATATTCTTGCCTGTTATCTGCTTCATGAACAGCCCTAGGAAACGATTGGCCACACTCATACTTACGAACAGCAATCTCAAACTGATTTAATAATTGACTGTCTTTCGTAGAATTTGCTATGTAGTAGTCAAACGTCACCCTCTCTGTTCTAGGACCGGGACCAACAGAAGAAAATTTTACGAAAGCACTGTAAAAATCACCGTATTTATTCATAAAACTTGAGTGAAGTTTTTGGTATTGCAACCAAAGTTTAGCCGTTTTGGCATTGGCATTCCCTTTGCTCTTTACTGCTTCTTGATCGCGCTTTCGATTAAGCTCCTCTTTCTCAATATAGAACAATAGCATATAACCAAATATTTTTTTATTAATTTGAACCACATCCCATTCGATATCACTTTTTCTACAGATTAATTTTTTAATAATCTTAGAGTGATAAGGATACTCTGTTTTAAGAATAGAGAATTTTCTTTTCATTGTTACCTCTTGGCCCAAAATGTTTTTTTAACTACAATCCCGCTACTCTTTGGATCTCTTTGATCGCCGTGCCGGACTCCCGCGAAAGACATTGCAATATAGTTCCAATTTCTTCCATGCCATCATCATGGGGATACTCAGGCAGCGCGTGTCCCAAGAAAGCCATGCTTTTGTTAATTCGCTCTATTTCATTCAACGCCGGATCGATATCTAAATTAATTATCATTTTCTTAGCCATAATACACCTCCTATTTTAGACCCTTATTTATAATCTTCCGGATTTTCTCAACATCTGCCTCAGTATAAATCCGGTATCCGGACATCGCATCCCTGCGCGCCTTGGGAATTTTACCTTTTTCTTCCCAGAGAAACAAATTAGTCTTAGGGACCTTAATCGATTTCGCTACATCTGCCGAAGTTAAATATTTACGCAATGCTGCTACCAACTGAATCACCTCCTTTATTTTTGCTTCTCTATCATCTTAATAATATCTTCCATATAGAAACGCGGCCTGCCATTCGGCCGCATCTTAAGAACCCGAACGCCATAGTCTCTCCAAGACGGCCACACCTGATAACCATAACCACGACTAATCTTCAAAATCTCACAGGCTTCTTTTAGTGTTATAATCTTATCCATCACTTGACCCTCCTAATATACATACTATACAAACAATACAGCGATTTGTCAAGGATTATTATTTAAGATTCTCTGTTATTAGTGACCTTAGAGATTATAGGATTTTCTAATATGAAGAAATAGGGAGGGCTATCTGCGTGTAGAAGAATAATCAACCACTATATTACTTTTAAATATTACGTTTAGCTCTTGATATTTCGTGTTGACTTCCATCTTGGTAAATAAAGGAATAGGCATCATCTTAGATTGCGTCTGCATAAATACGAACTTATAGATTTCTTGGCTAGCGACCGTGGTAGATATACTATGAGGATTGCCGAACCATTGCAGAATATCTGCCTTGGTAGTTTTATTGAGTTCGATCTTTGAAATCAGCTGAGGATTTATTTCTTTGCCACCGATACCAATACTCACAGTCATGCAGCCTACTAGAAACAAAACGATCAAATTCACTATAAGAAATAATCTAATTTTAACGCCTCCGGGTAAGTAAAAGATTATAATCTGCTAGCCAATTCTTTGATAAAGCGCTTTGCTTTCTCTCGGGCTACCTTCTCAACATTCTCAAGCTTCTCAGTTCCCAGGACCATAATCTCTAAATCGATGTCGTGCCGATCCACGATTACTCCTGTTTCATGTTCTCCGGAATTAAATGTTACGAAATGCCATAACCCCCCCCTCAATAATAAAAAATGTCTGTGCAGGGGGGGTTATGGCATACTTGACTCAGGTAATTCTCCGCTGAGGAAAATTACTGTAGCCTCTTTGCAATTTCTGCTCTAATCTCATTAAGTAAACTATTTAAGTCAGAAACAGTTTGCTCAGTCGTTTGGACAAGTATAGTTTTATACTCAGATTCATCGATAGGAAAAGCGAGTTCTTTTCTGGCCATTAATAAAACATTACTCAGCGCCCCATAGACCTCTTTTAAACCTTTTACCACTACGTCACGACAGACTTCAGTTGCATGATATTTTTTCTTGATTAAATCATTTTTTTTCTCTACTAGTCCAACAATGCTTTTACTATTGGCAGCTAACTGCTGTCTGTGTGATACAAGAATAGGGCTTAAACGATCAGTAGAAAGCAATGTAAGGATTTCTTGCTGAAGCTCTCTGTTCATTTCCTTTATCATCTCAATCTGAACATCAATTCCTTTTATCTCCTCAGCAATGAACATGGCCGGCATTTTAGCTTTTAAGGCTTGAGCATATGCTCTTCCCAATATCTGACTCATAGCTATTGATTGCTTAATAGTATCGATACTGCAATAGAAATGAAGACGGTTAAGAGAAATAGACATTTCAGAGATATCGGTTGGAGTGACTCCATCTTTCGGGAGCTCTCTGTCTGAAAGCGTTAGGTAATAATTAACAAACCGCGTGACTGATTCTACAGCTGATAACAATGCTTTATGTTTTGCCAGGAACTCTCTTTCTTCCCTTGCTTTTTTCTGTTCTTCTTTCAGATTGGTTTCAAAATTGCGTTGATTTGCCCGGAGTGTTATGAGTACGCCTATAAATGCGACTAAGGCACCAGTAATAGCGGCATAAAATGAATTATTCATACATTCTTCCTCGCCTTATTTATGCCTATTGTAGCACTCTGGGCGCGAAATGAAAGGGGATTTTAACATCTTACCACCTCCGAAATAATAGATGTAAAAAGAGGGAAAATTTAACAGGGAATTTTAAGGTTGTTGAAGTATTTTCGGCTTATCGCTTAAAGGTAGGGTAAGCTGAGTTTTTAGAAGCATTATTTGGTAATTAGTTAAATATTTATTTGTTCCTTTTAAACAATTTATTATTGCATTTACAGTTTCATTTTTAAGGTAGCCTTTTGTTTCAAAATTTCCCTTCCAGGATTCTCTAAGCTCTTCTTTAAAAGACAGTTCTCTGACAGTAGTAAATAAAATCCACGTCATTTCTTTAACAAAAAAATCCCGGTTTTCAGGGATAGCGTAATAACCCGAATTTGAAAAGCAGCCTTCTTTTTTAATCATTGAATGTTGTTGGGAGGTGGTTAGTACAAAAATATTGGGTTCATTGGGGGCCGGATCGTTAAGATTAATCAGGAGTTTATCATCCTGACCTCCATCTAAAAAGGTATATCGGGGACAGTAGATTACTTCGCCTCTGCGCATAAAGCTAGAATAGTATCCATTGCATCGTTAGCTTCTTTAATTTCCCTGTACTGCTCAATGGTCAAAGAGCTTTTATCATTATCCAAAGCAAGTAAATAATCTATAAATTTATTTTCCCCCTTACTATCTAATGTTTTTTTCCAGGGTGAATTCTTAAGGTGTGATACCTCCTCCATATCTCCACCAGAAGCTTCTTTATAGATGTAAGCGATGTTACTAATAATAGCCAGCTCTTTTTTGGTAAAATGCTTATCATCGAATTTTATATCTTTCCTTGGGATAATGTTAAGACGATCGCTATTATCTGACTTAGTTACTGAAAAGCTTTTTTGGAAATCTTCGGATGGTTTTTTAAACTCACTGGCTAATTCAACCGGCGCCGGACCATGTGGCCATGTAAAATATTTTAAGCCAGTAATACTTTTTCCCGTCTCTTTAAAAGATTGAAAATCAGAAAAAAATAGTAATTTAAATAGCTTTGTTTTACCGCAGCGCTTAGTATTTTTGTCAAAATATACGATCAGATTCAGTAATTTATCTCTATTATGGTTTATTATCATTTTGTTTACCGATAATCATTAGGATCAATACAGGCGTCATAAGTTTTCTTATCAATCTGAATCCACTCTGTATTATTAATACCTTTGGTATTCTTTGAGGTAGGACTCTTAGGAAATGCGGAGGATACCTTAATCCAACGATTCTGCTCAATAGAAATTCTGCGTACTTCGTCCGCTAACTCGCTTAGATCCTGATCCTGGCTAAATATAACCGCGACATCATATTTTTTTTCATGCGCCAGTCTAATAGCATCGAGCGCTATCCGGACATCCACTCCCTTTTCGTGGCCGACCAAAGAAGTATAGGTTTTATTACAAGAAGAACACAGAGAGTCTTTATTATGGTATCTTAAGGGACGAGAAAAAAGCTTAATTCCCAAACGCCCCATGTAACTTAATTTCTTGCTCCAGAAATTATGCCAAAAAGCATCATCTTGAGGATCCGGCACTCCGGTATAAAAATGCACAGTGGTTAAATTCCATCCCTGAGCAGAGCAGATTTTCTCAGATAATAATTTAATATTGTAATTGGGATAATTATAGCCGAAGGCATCTTTTGCGGCGCGGTATAGGTTCTGTCCATCAACAACAACAATCGCATTTTTAACTTTTGGTTCGACTGGAGTCATTATGCCCCCTATAAATAGAAAACCCCGCCTGAGCCCTTTCGGGAAGTCAAGCGGGGAGCAAGTACATTAATTGTATCGTAGCCCTTTGCTTTGTCAAGAATTATTTTACCTTTTCCCATATAAAATATACCATATTTTTAAGGCTACTTCAAGGGTACCCGGTGTCTAAATAGTGTCCAACCTTAATCCATCCTTGCACAATTTCATCCAGATACACACAGATTAAAAATTTCTGTAAGTCTATCTCGGAGACTGCATTTACATCAATTTCAATTACTTACAAAACCGGCCCAAATCCGAACCCCATTCAAGCGCTCTACCAAGCTGAGCCACGCCCCGTTATATCAGGTTATTAAAATTTACTCTTCCTTTCTTCTTCTCGTCATTAGATCCTTTACCGTTTGACGAGGAGATTTATTCATGTAGAGTAAATGATATACCTCTTTTATTATCGGCATATCCACTTTATATTTTAGGCTTAAATTATAAGCTGACTTTGCTGTCGGCACTCCTTCGGCAACCATCTGCATATGCCGGCGGATTTCTTTTAATTTCTTGCCTTTACCTATCAATTCCCCGACCATACGATTGCGGCTTTGCTTGCTTATGCAGGTTGTAACTAAATCCCCCAATCCGCTTATCCCGCTAAAAGTTTTTACCCTTGCGCCCATAGCCTTCCCCAGCCTTGAAATTTCCGCAAGCCCCCGGGTAAGGATTGCCGCCTTTGTGTTGGTGCCGAAACTTAAGCCATCGGATACGCCGCAGGCAATAGCAATGATATTTTTTAAGCTGCCGCCTAATTCCACTCCGATAACATCAGGATTGGTATAAACACGGAACCTTTCTGTGCTGAATACTTCTTGAATAGTTTTGCGTATTTTTTTGTTAGTTGAAGCTGCTACAGCGGTAGTCGGGATCCCTCTGGCTACCTCATCGGCAATAGTCGGCCCGCTTAACACGGCTAACTTTACAGCCCCCAGCTCCTTGTGCACTATTTCCGACATCCTATTGGAAGATTCTATTTCGATCCCCTTGGTAACACTTAAAAAAATAGCTTTATCAAGAAAGTTGCCTTTAATTTTTTTTAGCACCTTTCTGGCGTATTGCGAAGGCACTGCAAGCACTATGATTTCTTTTTCAGCAACCGCTGTTTTTATATTACTTGTTATTTTAATCTCTTTCGGTATTTTTATGCACGGTAAAAATTTAGGATTAAGCCGCGATTCCTCCATTATTCTGGTATAGTTGTCAAAAGCGCCCCAGAGAGTAACCGGATAACCTTTATTAGAGAGCAGGATTGCCAATGTTGTCCCCCATCCTCCGTCACCGATTACCGCAATACGTATTTTATCCATGTTTAAAGCTTAAAATCCTTCTTTTTATTTGTCCTTAGCATTGCCAGCTCCCACGCGTAATCATAAAGATGCAGGCCTTTGCTCACCGCTATAATTTCTCCGTCTTGGACACCTATCTCCTGGGCCATATATTGTTTTACCAGTTCTAATCCTCCGAGATTTGACGGAAACCCTCCCCAGAGATCCCAGGAGCGGAAATAAAGTATAAAATGCAGCTTACCGTAACGCAGGCGCGTATCGATCAGCCTTAAACAGGGAGGGTCGATTAATTTTATATCAGAAGGCATGCCGATTTCCATAACCGCCTGGTTTGTCCCGGCCCCCTTTTCTTTATAGATTTTAATTACTTCTTCAATCTGATTGACATTTAAGGGCATATCGCTAACTAATTCTTTTCCGTTAACGCTTTGTTTAATTCGGACTTTAGGGTCAACCAATCTTTCGCCATAGGTATAATCTTCAGTTTCGGTTTTTGCCCCGGTAAGCAAATAACTTAAATACCCCTGAATATAATCCATATCTGTTGGCGCGGGTATGCTCATCCCTTCAGGAATTATCGGGATAATCTGATGCGCCGGCTTGCGCACTCTTAAGGTAAGAAAATCAAATTCCAGCCTTTTCTGCCCTTCATAGCTTCCGCGGGTAATTGTATAAACGTGGCCTTTATCCAGTATCGTTGATAAACACTGGAACCATGCATCATCCAAATCAAAGGCATCTATAAAAACTGGCTTCAGAAATTCTTCGTTCATTTAAATACAGCAGCCCCCTTTTTCTTTGCTATTTTTTACAAACTGTTTAAAGATAGATATAATCTGGGCAACAGGCATATTTTTTCCGATATAGCCCGAACAACCGAACTGCTTGCTTTTAGCGATTAAATCCTCATCAAACCCAAACCCGGTAATCATAATCACTGGAAGGTTTTTATGAACATTCCGTATATTCTTAAGCACTTCCAAGCCGCTTATCCCGGAAAGCCTGATATCCAATAGCACAACATCAAAAACATCTTTCTTAAGTACAGCCAGCGCTTCTTCTCCGGATGCGCAGGCAACCGGCTGGCAGCCTTCTCTTTTGAACAGATCCATAAACAGGTCCCTTACCGGAGGCTCATCGTCAACGATTAGAATTTTATAGAGCATGGTTATCCCCCTTTTTTAAATAAAAGGCAATTTAATGGTAAAGGTCGAACCCTTGTTAACTTGGCTTTCTAATTCAATTGAACCGTTATGGTTTTTAATAATGTTGTGGCAGATTGATAGCCCTAATCCGGTGCCATCTTTTTTTGTTGAAAAGAAGGGCATGAAAATATCTTTAAGGTGAGGGTCAGGAATGCCTGTACCCGTATCGATAATTTGAATTTGCGCGTAGAGATTTTTAAAATTACTCGTAATAATTTTAATTACTCCGCCGCCAGGCATGGACTGATAAGCGTTAATAAGAAGATTAAGAAACACCTCCTGGAGCTGATGCAAATCGCCTTTTATCGGCGGCATATTTTTTTCAAAGGATTTTTCTATCTCGATCTTAGCAGCAGGCAGTTTGTTATAATGAATTAACGGCAAAACCAGCTCAATAGCCTCATTTATGTTAATCGGCTCTAAGGTAGCGGCTGATTTACGGGAAAATTTTAAAATCCTGTCAACGAGCTTACGGATACGGTCAGCCTGCGAATCAATCAGCGCAAGGCTGTCTTTAACCTTTTGGCTAAGTTTTTCGTTTTTGAGCATCTCTACTCTTCCGGAGATAACAAAAAGCGGATTATTGATTTCATGCGCCATGCCCGCGGAAAGCTGACCAAGCGCTGCTAATTTTTCGGACTGAAATACCTGGTATTCCAGTTTTTTCCTCTCGGTCATATCTTTGGCGATAAATATGTAGCCGATAAGCTTACCCGATGAATCCAGGAACTGATTAACCGTTAATATAACCGGGACAACTTCCTTATTTTTAGTGATAAGCTCTGTTTCTGTCTCATATTTACCGAATAGCCGCACATGCTCCAGAATAAGGGATAGATTAGAAACATTATCATTGATATTATGCAGGATGCTGACATGCTTAAAGATAATATCGTGCTTACTCCAGCCAAGCATAGTTTCGCTCCCCATGCTAAAATATGTGATGTTGCCATCTAAGTTAATCACATATAAAGCATATTCTTTGATGCTGGAGAGAATATTCTTCAAGGAGTCGTCAATATTTTTTAGAGAGGTTTCCCTCTCCTCAATTTCAGTGATATCGTGGCCGAAAAGCGCACTCCCCTCGATTTGATCATTTTTGTCGAGAATAGGGGTAATACTCCAGGAGATAATCCTCTCAACGCCGTTACTGCTCAAAATATGGCACTGAAAATCCTTGGCTCTTTTATAGGTTATGGAGTCTTCCATTACCGCCTTGAACATTTCCTTCGTCATAATATTATTTGCTTCCCTGAACAACACCTCAAGCCAGTTTTTACTTATAATACCGGAACGTTTAAGCCCGACCAGGCTTTCAGTTTTTTTATTACAAAACAGGATATTACCGCTATGGTCTAAATAAAGCACTATTACTGCGGCATTTTCAATTAAATTCGGAAGCAGTTCTTTTGTATCTGTTTCCATATTTTAATTTAAGCGGGAGAGGGGAATCGAACCCCCATATATAGCTTGGAAGGCTATTGTTCTACCACTGAACTACTCCCGCGTCGTTTGCTTCGCCTCTCGGTCACCCCGAAGCGTTGTGTGTTACAAAGGTGAAAATTAAGTGGGCAGGAGAGGATTCGAACCTCTGAAGCACAGGTGCAACAGATTTACAGTCTGTCCCCTTTGGCCACTTGGGTACCTGCCCATGTATCTTAATTCTTAAAGCCGGCGAGAGGAATTGAACCCCCGACCCGCTGTTTACAAAACAGCCGCTCTGCCAACTGAGCTACGCCGGCACTTCCGCCACATTTATTGGCTGACCCGCCACGCCTTGTGGCGGGAACTGCATCTTTTAATCGCATCCGGGATCCGGTTGATAATATCAGAGGCAATTAATCCCATCTGCGTTTTATCTTTTGCTGCAATATCTCCGGCTAAGCCGTGAATATGCGTTGCGTATTTAGCAGCCGTAAAGCTATCCAGCCCCTGCGCCAGGAACGCGCCAATAATAC
>JAHFFR010000008.1:11671-18393 GCA_023247825.1 Candidatus Omnitrophota bacterium | reverse complement strand
ATTAATCCCATCTGCGTTTTATCTTTTGCTGCAATATCTCCGGCTAAGCCGTGAATATGCGTTGCGTATTTAGCAGCCGTAAAGCTATCCAGCCCCTGCGCCAGGAACGCGCCAATAATACCGCTAAGAACATCACCGCTTCCGGCAGTTGCCATCCCGGGATTACCGGTTTTATTTATATAACACTGCCCCCTGGAGCTGGTTACAATGCTATTATGCCCTTTAAGCACAATTACGCTATTATAGTATTTAGCGTATTTTTTCGCAACCAATTTCCTGTTTTTCTTTACAAAGCCGATGCTTACCCCAAAGAGCCGGGATATCTCCTTCTCATGGGGGGTCAGGATAAGTTTTCCCTTGTGTATTTTAAGTATCTTTAAATATTTATTAAGAGCATTAAGCGCATCGGCATCAACAACCGTGGGAAGATCCGATCCTTTTATAATTTTTCTCACCAACTCATAAGTTGATTTATTATTCCCAAGCCCAGGGCCGATTATCAACACATCAATATTTTTAAGAAACGCCTTGATTTCGGTAAAAGCGGTTTTGCTCAAAGTCCCATCTTTAGTCTGGGCAAGAGGTAAAGTCATTACTTCTTTTGGTTTATTTTTAATAACTCCAAGATTAATGCCCTTAGGTATGCCTAATGTTACTAAACCTGCTCCTGCGCGCAAAGATGCTTCCGCGCAAAGTAATGCCGCTCCGGAAAACCTGTTTGAGCCGGCCAGGACCAATATATGGCCATAATCGCCTTTATGAGAATCAACTTTTCTTAGTAATAATCGCGACGGCATGCGCATAAGTTTTAACATGCGAAATAGAAATATGCACGTTGATATCTTTACATTTCCCGTTTAAAAATTGACAAATTGGCTTGCCTTCCTGATTATTATGTATCTGAATATCCTGCCAGGAAAGCCTGCTATCCCCCGCTGCCTTAAAAACCGCCTCTTTGGCGGCAAACCTTCCGGCTAAATGCTGATAAAAAGAAACTCTGGTTTTAGCATTTTTTAATTCGGTTTTCGTAAAAACACGCCTTAAAAAATCATCCCCCCATTTTTCGACTGCCTGGCGGATACGGCGGACTTCAGTTATATCAACACCTGTTCCGGTTATCATTATTTTATTTTGAAAGCTTGCGCATTTCGCTGACCGCTTTGAATAAACCCGTGTATAACGCTTTACATATTATGGAATAACCGATATTAAGCTCTTTTATCCCCTTGATTCCGGCAATGCGCCTGACATTAGCATAATCAAGGCCATGTCCGGCATTAACAGTTAGGCCTTTAGATAAGGCATAATTTACGGCAGCTTCTATCTGATTAAAAAATTTGTTTCTTTGTTTAATATTTTTTGCCTCTGCGTAACGGCCGGTATGCAGCTCGATTATCCTGGCCCCGGCTCGATCTGCAGAATCAATCTGATCTTTATCCGGATCAATAAATAAACTTGCCCGTATGCCGGCCCGTTTGAGTTTATTTACAGCCGCCGCTACTTTCCTAAAATTAAGAGTAACATCTAATCCGCCTTCGGTAGTCAGTTCTTTTCTTTTTTCAGGCACCAAGGTAGCCTGGCAAGGCTTTATTGCGCAGGCAATTTTTAAAATCTCCGGAGCAATAGACATCTCAAGATTAAGCTTGGCCTTAATTTTTTTACGCAGCATTTTAATATCGCTATCCTGGATATGCCTGCGGTCTTCACGCAGGTGGGCTACGATGCTGCCGGCGCCCGCTCTTTCACATAAAAGTGCCGCGTAAACAGGGTCCGGGAATTTACCCCGGCGCGCCTGGCGTAGAGTTGCTACATGATCAATATTTACTCCCAGTCTAGGCATTTTATTTTATAACTTATCGCCTTTCACATAAAACCAAACAATAATTGCCAGGAGCAGGGAAATAAGCTTTAGCCAGGGATGGCCGGTAATCAAGTTTACCAAACGGGAGAGGATACTTGTCTTATTTTTATTCATCGTTATCTGTTTTAAGCAATTCTTTTATTTTTAGCTCCAGCTGCGCCGGGCCTAAATCTCTATAGAATTTCTTCCGGTAAATTATGGATATATCGGATCTTTCTTCCGAAACCACGATTAATACGGCATCGGTTTCCTCGCTTAAGCCTAAAGCCGCCCGGTGGCGCGTTCCAAAGAGGCGGTTTAATTCTTGGTCTGTAGCCAAGGGGAATATGCAGCCGGCTGCGGCAATCCTTCCGCGGACAATAATCAAGCCGCCGTCATGGAGAGGATTATTAGGAGTAAAAATTGCCTGGATTAAATCCGCGCAAATGCGCGAATCTATAACTTCACCGCTTTGGATATATTCAGCCAGAACATCATTTTTTTCAATAGCAATTAAAGCCCCGAGCTTGTTTTGCGCAAGGTTTTCACAGGCTAAAGAAATCTGATTGACAAAAGTATCAATGTCCTCTTCCCTTAAATTATATTTAAAAATCTGCCGTTTGCCCAATGAGGCCAGCCCCTGCCTTATTTCGGGATGAAAAATAATTAATATAGCGATGACGCTGATTCCAAAAAGTTTATTAAAAAGCCAATTCAATACGAGAAAATCAAATTTTTGAAAAATTAAAAACGCAAGCAGAAGTATAATTATTCCGCGCAGGGCTTGCAATGCCCGGGTGCCTTCAAAGAAAAGCATTGTGCGGTAAATCAAAAACCAGAGGATGCCAATCTCAATGGCGGGTTTAAAGTATGGCATTAAATTATTTGTCAGCATTTTTTATTGCCCCGGCCATTTTTAAAGACCGGC
This sequence comes from Candidatus Omnitrophota bacterium, assembly GCA_023247825.1. GTDB lineage: Bacteria > Omnitrophota > Gorgyraeia > Gygaellales > Profunditerraquicolaceae > UBA6249. The sequence goes on along the minus strand of JAHFFR010000008.1, from coordinate 15,625 downwards.
TAACTTCTTTTACATCATGGACACGCACAATATTGGCGCCGTTTTGCGCAGCTATTACACAGCTGGCAAGCGTGCCGGTAATCCTGTTCTCTAAATTATCCTCCAAAACATCAGCGATAAAAGATTTGCGCGAAGGGCCGATCAGGATAGGTTTTCCTAAAACCTTAAAATCAGCCAGCCGGTTAATTATCTGGAGGTTGTGAGCAGGGTTCTTACCAAACCCGATCCCGGGGTCGATAATAATTTTATCCGGTTTAATACCGGAAGAATGAGCTGCGTCAATCGCATTCTTTAAATAAACAGCAATATCATCAATCAAAGACTGATAAGAAACTATTCTTTGCATATTAACCGGCTTGCCGAGCATATGCATAATCACGACCGCTGCTTTGTATTTAGCGGCTATTTTAATCATGCGTTTGTCTCTTAATCCTGCGACATCATTGATGATTTGCGCGCCGTTATCCAATGCGGCCTTGGCTACTTCAGGTTTTGAGGTATCAACGGAAATTGGTAAATTAATTTTCTTTGCCAAAAGCTTGACCGCCGGCACAACCCGGAGCAGTTCTTCTTTAACGCTTATACTCTTGGCGCCCGGACGGCTGGATTGCCCGCCGAGATCAATAATATCAGCCCCGTCAAGCGCCATTTTTTTTGCTTTTTTCAAAGCCAAATCAATATATTCAACACCGCCTTTTCTATATAAACCGTCTTGGCTGAATGAATCCGGCGTCAAATTAATAATGCCCATAATATGAGTTTTTCCGGAAAGATTCAAAGAGCATTTCTTTAAGGATAGGATAAAATTATTCTTATAATAATTTCTAATCCCTGTTTCCAGCTCTTCGCTGATTTTTCTAAGGCCAAATGGCTGGCGTTTTAATTTATATTTAAGAGAATTAAGTTGGGCGCAAGAGCCGATAATAAGGACATCAGTTCTTTTAACCTTTCCGGTAAGCGCCCCCCGGGCTATTGCCGCATCTCCTCCGAAAGAAAGCATCTCCTGCTTAAGAATATTAGCGGCGATATTGTTAACACTTTTTAGGAGAATTAAAAAATTTAACGCCTTGGGCAGCATGATGTTGGCCCCGTAGGGGTCAACGCCGATATCATGCATAATTTTTTTTATTTTTCCTTGATTGTCAGAACTAAAGATCCGCATTTATTTTCAGGCCAGATCGCTTTTTTCGATTCCAAGTATCTTCTTTACTTCTTCGCCGCTTAAGACCTCTTTTTCTAAAAGGGTGCTTGAAAGGAGCTTAAGCTTATCCTGATTATTTTTTAACAGGGTGATCGCTTTGCCATAGGCTTCGTCGATTATCTTTTTAACCTCTTCATCAATCAGCCGGGCGGTTTGCTCGCTGTAGTTTTTTTCCTCCATGATATCGCGGCCTAAAAATACCAAGCCTTCTCTTCTGCCCAAAGTTAAATGCCCCAAGGCCTCAGACATGCCGAATTGAGTAACCATGCGCCTTGCCATTCCCGTCGCTACCTCTAAATCATTCTGCGCACCCGTAGTCACTTCATCCAAATTTATCTCTTCCGAGGCCCTGCCCCCAAGTATCATAGTAATCTCGGCAAGTAATTCTTTTTTGGTCCAATAATGCCTGTCTTCTAATGGCGGGGTAAAGGTATATCCTCCGGCAAGCCCTCTGGGGATAATCGAAACTTTCTTTAAAGGATTGACCTCGGGCAGCAGCAAGGAAAGAAGCGCATGCCCCGATTCATGCAAAGAAGTGATTTCCTTTTCCTTTTTTGACATGATATGGCTTTTCTTCTCCGGCCCCATCAGGACCCTTTCGACTGATTTATCGAAATCAATTTCTTCAACTGCATCTTTGTTATTGCGCGCGGCCATCAGCGCGGCCTCGTTGCAAAGATTGGCAAGGTCAGCCCCTGAGAAACCCGGAGTCTGGCTGGCTACTGATTTTAAATTAACTGAAGGCGAAAGCTTGATCTTGCGGGTATGCACTTTAAGTATTTCTTCACGGCCTTTGATATCAGGAAGATTTACGATAATAGTGCGGTCAAATCTCCCCGGGCGCATAAGCGCCGGATCCAATGTATCCGGCCGGTTGGTTGCCGCGATAAGGATCAAGCCCTGCTGGCTGTCAAAACCGTCCATTTCAACCAACAGCTGATTAAGGGTCTGTTCGCGTTCGTCATTGCCCCCGCCGATCCCGGAAAAACGCAGGCGGCCTACGGCATCAATTTCATCAATAAAAATTATTGCTCCCTTACCCGAAACTATCCCGGCTTTCCGGCCCTGGTCAAATAAATCCCTCACCCGGCTGGCGCCTACCCCTACAAACATCTCGACAAAATTAGAACCGGATATGCTGAAAAACGGCACATTGGCTTCCCCGGCAACTGCGCGGGCAATCAGCGTTTTCCCGCACCCCGGAGGCCCGACTAAAAGCACTCCTTTGGGGATCTTTCCGCCTAATTTCTGAAATTTCTTAGGGTCCTTGAGGAATTCAATCACCTCTTTCAATTCTTCTTTTGCTTCATCGACGCCGGCAACATCATCAAAGGTAGCCTTTTCGCCATTACTTTGGATTTTAGATTTGACTTTGCCAAAGGTCATGATCTTAGCGCCGAGCTGTTCCCCGCGCGCTGCCATCATCCACCAGAAGAAAATAAGCAGTAATATCGGGCCTAAGTTAAACAGCAGGCTGATCCAGAATGTGCGCGCCGGCTTAACTTCAAAATTCTTTAAATTAGCGCGCATAAGGCCAAGCAATTCCTGGTCATTATCGGGGATATTAACGAAAAACTTGGAGTTATCTGAAAAATCGCCCTGCAGGATACTTTCAGTTTTGGTAACTTTTTTAATACTATCGGGATTATCTTTTAGGGTTTTATAAAACTGGCTGTAGGTGATCTCTTTAGGGATACCGGCTATAGGAATATTGCTGAAAGAATTTACCAGTATAAGAAACAGAAAAAAGACAAATAACCAGCCGAACGGGAAACGCTTGAGCTTATTATTTTTGTTGGATTTAGGCTTATTTTGTGAAGGCATCTTATCTCTCCCAAGTTAAATTAATTTAGAAAATTATTATATCCCCAAAGGAATGTAAAATCAAGTAATTTATGGATTTAGCGTTTATAAAATCGCAGGCAATTGCGGGATTTTTGAATCGAAATTCCTTTGGGTAAATCGACAATTGCGCCTTGCGGCCGGCTATTAATCAGGCTCTCTATTTCCCTGATATGCGCAAAACCTATCCGGCGCATATTACCTTGAAGATGTTCTATGCTCTGCCTTATTTTAATGCGTAAAATCGCCGGATGCAGCCGCACAATTTTCTTTAAATTTAGCCGCAGGGGATTTCCGCCTGCACTGCGCCTCGCGGCTTGATCCAGGTATTCGTAATCAATAGATGAGCTTTGCGCCAGGTTAGCCAGTACTTCCGAGATATTTTTATTATATTCCTTCCTGAGCAACGGAACCAGGTTGTGGCGTATTTTGTTACGAAAAAAAGCCTGTTTTTTATTAGTAGAATCAATGCGCGGTTTTGCTTTCCTTTTTTTTAGAAATTTATCAATTTCCCTGCGGGGAGTTTCTAAAAATGGCCGGATAAAAATCAGGTTATTGATTTTTCGCTTTATGGATATCGCGCCCAGCCCGGATAAGCCGGTTCCCCGTAATAAGCGCATAAGCACAGTTTCTGCCTGGTCATCCAGATTATGCCCTAAGGCAACCTTATCCGCTTTAATTCTTTTTGCAGCCCGGATAAAAAAATCAAGCCTTGCTTGCCTGCATGCTTCTTCAAGGGAACCCTTTTTAATAAACCTCGGGTTTAATCGTTTCAGACTTATAGGGATATTAAGCCTCTTTGCCCAGCTTTTTACAAAAAGCGCATCCGACGCGGAATCTTTGCGCAGGCCATGGTCCAGGTGGGCAATATGTAAAGTCAACCCCAGCTTGGATTTTAAACTAAAAAGCAG
>JAHFFR010000008.1:0-11571 GCA_023247825.1 Candidatus Omnitrophota bacterium | reverse complement strand
TAAGCCTCTTTGCCCAGCTTTTTACAAAAAGCGCATCCGACGCGGAATCTTTGCGCAGGCCATGGTCCAGGTGGGCAATATGTAAAGTCAACCCCAGCTTGGATTTTAAACTAAAAAGCAGCAAAAGCAGGGCCAATGAATCCGGGCCGCCGGAAACTCCGACCAGAATCTTATCCCGTCTTTGGATCAATCCGTATTTTTTAATTGTTTCTTCTATTTTATCTTTCATAAGATTATTTTATCACAAAAACCGGTTAAATTAAAGTTGACTTTCTGGCGCCTGGAGTGTAAATTAAATAAAATGGCCCCGAAACGAATCGTTACTCACAAAGAAAGAAAGATTGTTCTTGGGAATTTCATCTCTCTTACCACCCTGCAAAGCATTAATTATATCCTGCCCCTGGTTGTCCTTCCCTTTCTTATCAGGGTAATCGGAATGGAAAAATTCGGCCTGATTGCTTTTGCCCAGAGCCTGGTGCAATATTTCATGATCTTAACGGATTACGGCTTCAGCCTCTCGGCGACGAAAACGATCTCTCTTATCGGCGAGCATAAGCAAAAGATGAGCGAGGTATTCTCTTCGGTAATGACGGTAAAGCTTATGTTTGCCGCGATAAGCTTTTTAATCCTTTGCGCCACTTTATATCTTGTGCCAAAATTCAAGGCGGACTGGCCGGTTTATATCTTAAGTTTCGGCTCGGTAATCGGCAGCACTTTATTTCCCGTCTGGTTTTTTCAGGGAAAAGAGAAAATGAGCTATATCGCCATAGTCAATGTAATCAGCGGCTTAACTTATGCGGTTTGCATCTTTATCTTTATAAAAGGCCCCGGCGATTTCATCTTAGTGCCTATTTTTAATTCGCTCCTTTCAATAATCGGCGGAATACTCGGCCTTCATATTGCCTTTACGAAATTCCGCATTGAATTTATTTTACAGAAATATGTAACCATAAAACAGGAGCTTAGGACAGGCTGGGATATTTTTATTTCTATCCTGTCTGTCAACGCCTATACTACCACCCGGGTTTTTGCCGTAGGACTGCTTACCAATAATGTAATTACCGGATATTATTCGCTGGCCGAGAAAATCGCTAACTACATCCAGACCTTCCCTATGGATTCATTTACCCGGGCTGTATTTCCCCGGATCAGCAATGTTTTCGCGAAGAATAAACAACGGGCAATAGCCATAATGTACAGGATCCAGGACGGGATTACCTTGGGTTTCGTAGTCAGCCTGCCGATTGCCTACCTGATTGCGCCCTGGATTATTAAGATTACCTGCGGAGTTGCCTATAAAGAAGTAGTGCTGGCTCTAAGGCTTTTACTTGCGGGAGTATTTTTTGTCGGCGCCAATAACTTTAAGGTGCAGTTTCTGCTTGTCTGCGGCAAAGAGGATCTATACGCAAAGATTCATATTATTGCCGCGCTTACCGGTTTACCGCTTATATTTATATTAATTTACCAATATTCTTATATCGGGGCTGCGTTTGCCACGGTATTGACTGAGGCAGGTGTATTCCTCCTTACGTCGCTGATTGTCGAAAAACTCGCCAAGAAATTTTCAAAATATTAATATTAGGGACAGCGACTATTTTTATTATAATAAAAATAGTCGCTGTCCCTAATTAAATCTGGTGGCGGAGAGTGGATTTAAACCACCGGCCAAGCGGGTATGAGCCGCGTGCTCTATCAGGCTGAGCTACTCCGCCAAAATTTATTTTTTCCGATAAGCCTCTAAATACGAATCGCAGTAAATATTTTTATTTAAAATGAGCTCTGCGGTAATCAGGGAATCCATAAGCTTTTTATCCAGGGGATTAAGTATAGCAGAATCCAAGCCATAATCAACTGCCATTGTTAAAAATGTGCGGTTAATCAGGCTATGGGCATGCAACCCTTGAGAAACATTGCTTAAACCTATTACTGTTTTCGGGGCAGGTTCGGATAATATTTTAAATTCACGGATACATTCAAGAATATCTCTGGCCTGCGCCTGCGCCACATTAATCGGCATGGCTATGGGATCCAAATAAAGGTCTTCAACAGGGAATTTTTTTTCTGCACAATAAGTAATTATAAGTGCGGCTAACTCAAGGCGTTGGTCCTTGTTTTGCGGAATGCCTTTTTTACTGATTGCAATTCCGATTAACTTAGACTTATACTGTTTAGCCAAAGGTATAAGGATATCCAGCTTCTCCCGGTCAGCAGTTGTAGAATTAATAATGGTTTTATTCTTGCAGGCCTTCAAACCATCCTTGATAACCTGCGGTTTACTGGAATCAAGGCAAAGCGGTTTATCAGTTACCTCCTGGATAGTTTCTATAAGCCAGGGCATATCAATTAACGGATCTTTAGAACCCGGGCCGCAATTTATATCTAAAGCATCAGCCCCGCAGGCAAGTTGCTCCAGCGCGCAGTGTTGCACTGCTTTTTTATCGCGGCTTGATATGGCTAAAGCGATATTAGGATACATCCCGTTAATCAGTTCGCCGATAATAAACATATTTATTGTTTGCCCACAAGGGCATACCCGCGCAATACCTTATAAGCGCGGAGTGCTGTATAATATTTCTATAAAATTATTGACTTTCTCTATTGCCTTAGGGTGGCGCATAACCAAAAGATCCGCCCCGGCTTGTATCAGGCTGCTTGCGGTGACTGCCTCCCAGACAATTCCCTGCTCGATACTTGACTTTGCCTCTTTAGTCTTCCATGCCTCCTGCCCTATAAAACAGATAAACGCACAAGCCAAAGTTTTATCTCCGCTTAAAGCGGCAAGCCTGGCTCTTTCCATAATCGAATAGGCATATTCAAGCCCATAACCCAAAGCGCCGATAGTCGGATCCATTACAATCCGCTCAAATGCCAACCCCATATCAGAAATTAATATATTTAACTGTTTGGCAATATTGATATCTATAGGGCTCTGGGCAATAAGGCTATGGCCGTCAGCTAAGGCGCTGGCAGCTAAAGTTTTATAATTGTCCTGCACAGCGCAACCGATTATACAGCGCTCTTTCTTAGCGGCCTCCGAAACTGCGGGCATAATTAAATTATCCTTGGTATCGTCGTCGCTTCCTATAATGACTAACGGCACATTAACCCTGCTTAATAATCTGGAAATAAATTTAGCCGACTCGCCAGTTCCTTTGTTGCCAAAATCAGGATGCGCCCCCTGCATTTTTACACAAAGCAGTTCCGCCTTATATTTGTTTACGCACTTATCCGCCCAGGCTAAAGGGTCATTTATTTCTTCCCCGTATGCTGCCAGCAATTCTTCCGGCCAATCGCAAGGCGCAATATCCCAGACCTCAAAAGCAATTTTAGGTTTATTGGGGATACTGCCTTCTTTAAATAACAAGGGCAAGGCAGATTCTCCGCCGATTTTTATGCTGCAACTCCGGGTGCCGCCTTCTTCTTTTTTTGCCCCGATAGATACGGTTGAGACTGCCCCCGGCCATTTCTCAAGCACTAATTGCGTTTCCATAATTGATCTCCCAATAAATTAAGCGCCGTTAAAGCTTGCGTATTCGGTTCTAACTCAAAAATTGACTTGCCTTGCAGGCTTAAATTCTCGATTTCAGGATCTTGCGGCAGGCTCCCCAGGTAATCCAAGCTTGTTTCTTTAATTTTTTCCTTTTGGATATTTTTATTAAAACGATTAACCAGGAGAAATCTTTTCTTCACTTCAAATTTTAATTCTTTTGCCAATTCATTGATTCTTTGAGCTGATTTTAACCCTACACCGGTAGGATCCGAAACAACCAGAAGCAAATCAGCAAAACGGGTAGTCCGCCGGGACAAATGCTCCAGCCCCGCTTCATTATCAATAACGATATAATCGTAATCTTTAATAAGTTTTGTCATTACCCCCCGCAAAACATTATTTACGTAACAATAACAACCCGGGCCTTCGGGTTTACCCATAGTCAGGATATCAAAGCCATCCTCCTCCTGGATAGCCATCTGCACCTGGTGCTGGATAAAACGCTCTTTGGTAATACCGGAAGGCAGATTCTGCGGATTCACAGATATATTATCGAGGATCTCTCCAATGGTTGCTTCTGATGTTACCCCCAAACTTTGCGCCAGATTACTGTTGGGGTCCGCATCTATGGCTAAAACCGAGCCCAATTTTTTTTCTTTTATACAACGGACAATTAAAGCGGCGGTAGTGGTTTTTCCGGTGCCGCCTTTTCCGGCCATCGCGATAACCTTACCCATTGAATTTCACCGTTGGAAATTTAGTTAGATCCGTGTGCGGAAAGAATAACGCCTGGCTGTATTCTTCCATATACCCCGGATCAACTGATAACTCAAAATATGTAATTTTGGAAACAAGTTTCTCAGCCATATCCATAGCTTGAGCGGATAAAAGTATTTCCCGGGCTCCGGCCAATGAGCTGTTGCCGATAAAAACAAATTTTGAACGCTCCAGATCCGGCAACAACCCGATCTTAATTGCCTTATCAACATCCAGGTAAGTGCCGAAACCGCCTGCGATATAAAACTTATGGATTACGGAAAAATCCAGCCCTAAATGTTTGACTAAAATAGAAGCTGCGGAATATATCGCTCCTTTTGAACGCTTAAGATTTTCAATGTCTGACTCATTAATCACAATATCCCTGTTTCCGCCGGCTTCTTCTTTAAAACAAACTACAAACTCGCGGCCCGAATCTGACTGGCGTATCCGGCTGCCTCCAACTTTAATTTTTCCGGATTTATCAATAATTCCCGCCTCCAGCATTTCGCTTAATAAATCAATATAGCCTGAACCGCAAATCCCGCGGGGTTTTTTATCCGCGATAGTAGAATATTTGACGCTAAAATCTCCTTTATTTATACTTACTTTCTGGATTGCGCCGCTGCTTGCGCGCATGCCGCTGGTTACCCCGCTGCCTTCAAAGGCCGGGCCGGCTGATGCGGCGCAGGCAACCAGAAAATCCTTGTTGCCGAAGACAATTTCACCGTTAGTCCCGATATCAATTAATATGCAAGGCACATCTTTTTGATATATTCCGCTGGATAAAACTCCGGCGGTGGTATCCCCGCCGACATAGCTGGAAACTCCCGGTACGCAACTAAGCAGCCCTCTTGAGTTGATATTTATCTCTGCTTCGGCAGCGCGTATTACCGGCAAAAAATTTGCTGTTGCCACATACGGCTCTTTACGGATGTGCGCCGGGTCCATATTTAATAAAAGATGGATCATTGTAGTATTACCCGAACATACAATACAGTTGACATTATTAAGGTCAACATTATGTTCGAGAATTAATTCTTTTATAATCTGATTCATTGTATCGCTAACGGCATTATGCAGCTGCTTAAGGCCCTCGGTTTTAGCCGCATGCAGTATGCGCGTAATTACATCGCTTCCAAAAGCAGCCTGCTGATTATAAGCTGCTTTTGTCCCGAGGATTTTCTTTGAATTCAAATTTACCAGCTGGCCGGAAATTGTAGTTGTGCCGATATCAAAACAGAGCCCGAAATTTTTTTGGCTGGTATCCCCCGGCTCAATTAAAACAATCTCAACCGTATTATTGCGTTTTCCCAATGTAACGGTGACTTTCCATTCATAATCGCGCAATAACCGGCCTAACTGGCGGATATTAAATAACCCTGTTTGAATGACCGGGAATTCCTCAAATTTGCGAAGGGCCCGGTATAACCTCTCTAAATCACTTATGCTGTCGCTAAGTGTCGGTTCGGGCAGCTCCAGGTATAATTTTGTAGCAAAGGGAGAATGCTTAAAAACTTTATCTTCAAATTTTGCTTTTTGCGGCCGGATATCTTCGGCCTTTGAATATAATCCGCTCAGGCGCTCCGCTAATTCTTCAGGAGTGAGCTTATCAAAATTAAGCCGTGAGCTATCAGGAATTACTACTTCAAGGTCGCCTTGAATACTTGCCAGACAAGCCAGGTATACATTATTCTTCCTTTCGCTGGCTGTAATTATGCCGTTTGGCTGGCTAATTACATCGCCTTTACTGACAACTACTTTGCATTTTCCGCAGATCCCATCGCCGCCGCAGGTTGAATTAATATAGATCCCTGCTGAGATAGCCGCAGAAAGAATAGTTTTATCTTTCTCAGTAATAATAGTCAAGTTATCCGGTAAAAAAGTAACTTTGAATTTTTGCATTAATTTAGATTTTTTAGAAACGCGGGGATCCCGGCTGCTTCTTTAGGCCCCACGATTATTTTAAACCCGGATTGATCCTCAAGATCACCGCTCATCATCGCAACGTAACCGGGAATAATTAAATTTTTATGTTTAATAACATCCTTGACCCCGCTGGTTTCCAATGATTTAGTGATTGCCTCCGGATTAAATTTTTCCGCCGCCCAGGCAGTTAATACCGACATGCCTTGAGTATCCACGCTTAAAATATAGGAAGGTATTTTACTGGCTTCTACCTCTCCCAAAACAGTATAATAGCTTAAGGAAAAGTTGGTGGTGACTAAGAGCGGTGAATTCTGGCTAACTTGGCCTACCGGATAAAGTTTAGGGTCAATTTGTAAAGGCTTCTGCGGGTCAGTATAAATATTTTGCCGCAAGGTTAAAATAGAAATAACCTCCCAAGCCTCTGTTCCTTTAAGCATAACAATCCCCGCATACTTAGCAATATAAGCAGTTGCCTCCATGGCTTCTTCATAAGGATCGGCCTTCTCGACGATAGCTAGAACCGGATATCCCAGCGCCCGATTTGATTTCTTAAGCGCCTGCCTGCGGATTTGCGTTAAATCCCAGATTTTATCAGCTACGGATTTTGAGCCGGTATCTAAAACCAGGTTATTTACCCCCAAGGCATTAAGTTCCCGGGTTAGCCTGGATAAGCTATCAAGATCCTGCGCAACTACCACTAAGGGCAAGCCAAGCTCCTTGGCAATGGCTCCTATTTGCGCGAAGTTATTTTCTGTAGCGCAATAAAGCAGCGGAGCGCGCTCTTTGGCAATTTGGCCGGCCTGTTTTAAAGCCGGCAGGTCGCTAGCCATCAACATTATCTGCCTGGATGTATGATTTAAAATTAATTTAGTTGCCTCTAAGTACCTTTCAGCGTCTTTATTCTGTTTTAAAGCAACAAGATTAACTTCGAGGCTCTGGCCCACACGCTCAAATTTTAACTGATTAATTTTGGCAAGCCTCGTTTTTATTTGTTCATTGCTCAAGCTGTCATCAATGATAAAGCCTATCCCCGTAGGGTTACGGAATTTCTCCTCATGCCTGAACAATACTGTTTCATTGCCAATCTCAAATTTTGATTCATTACTGCCCAGGATAATTGGCCTGATCGGCGGCAAAGCCTGTGCCTCTAATATACTTTTGGCCTCGCCGGAAATAAAAGGGCATTTTTCAATTGGCAGCGCTTTTTTAGCTAACTGCATAGCAAAAGCAAGGCAGGTAGCCAACCCGCACTGCCGGCAATTTGTTTTTGGCAATAACTTGTAGATATCTAACCCTGAAAGTGCCATAATTAGCCTCTATTGATTAAGCTTGCAAAGTATCCTGCGCCAAAACCATTATCAATATTTACGACGCTTACTCCCGGCGAACAGCCGTTTAACATGGTTAACAAAGCAGCTAACCCTGAAAAACTTGCCCCATATCCGCAGCTCGTCGGCACCGCAACAATCGGCGCTTTAACCAATCCGCTGACTAAACTGGGAAGCGCGCCATCCATCCCCGCTACGACAATAATTACGCTGGCCTTTTTTAATTTATCAATATTGCTCATCAGGCGGTGTACGCCGGCTACGCCTACATCATATAATTTTTCAATACGGTTACCCATAATCTGCAGTGTCTGCGCGGCTTCCTCAGCGATAGGCACATCACTGGTACCTGCGCAAATTACTAAAACTGATCCCTTAGAAATGACTTTGGGCTTAGCCAAAAGATAACCGATTTTTGCCAGGGGATTATATTTTAAAGCCGGAATTACTTTTTTTAAAAAAGAAAACGTGGGTTTGTCTAATTTAGTTAAGAGGATATCCTCTTTTAGCTTAACTGCCTTTTTAACAATTTCCTTGAGATGCTTGCGGTTTTTTCCCGGGCAATAAATTACTTCCGTAAAGCCTTTCCGGTTTTTTCTGTCCGTGTCAAATTTGGCAAAGCCCAGATCACAGAAACCTTTTTTCGCGGACATTTAGCTACAGGCCCCGGTAAACCAGGTAACCCAAAAGGATTATAAGGATTACGGCAAAAATGTAGAAATCGTTAAAATAAAAGAAATCCTGGATCCTGGATTTTGCCCCCACAGGTTCTCTTTTGGCGGCTTTGGGATGCAGGCAGCCCTGATTTTTTTTGTATTGGTCAACCTGTTCTTTTTTAAATCTTAAATATACGCCGCCGACTTTATAACCGGGGATAGCCCCTGTTTCTGCCAGGTCTAAAACATCCTTTTCAGAGACTCCCAGCATAATAGATACATCCCTGACTGTGAGCATTTTTTCTTCAATCATAAATTTATTTTGCGATTTTGCCTGAAGCCACCCAGGCATCTATCGCTTTGCGTTCAAACTTCCAGTCGTTGTTTTCCTTGTTTGCCGGAACTTTTCCGGTATTGGCCCATTCCATTATTGAGCTTAATTCTACTTCTAAATATTTCGCCAACTGTTCAGGATTAAGAAAATCGTGCAGCATCGTGCACTCACCCTGCAAAACCGCGCCTTCGGCAATATTAAGCCTGGCCGGATAAATATGGCCATCAACGACAGCCTGCGGCAGAAGGGTAAGCCTCTCTCGGGCCGTGATTTTCCCTTTAACCTTGCCGCCGATAATAATATTATCGCCGATAATATCCGCGTTAATTATCGCCTGAGTCCCAATGGTGAGGTTACCGCGGGTATCGAGATTGCCTTCAAATTTTCCATTTATACGCAGATTAACCGGATCCTTGAAACTTAAAGTCCCCTGCATTGCGGCATCGACATCCAAAGTTTTTTCTTCCAAATTTTTTTTAAACGCCACCTTTACCCTCCTTTGTAAGAGATCCCTCTACATAACGCAAAAAATGTAAAACTACTAAAACCAGGATTGTCGCGTAAGTAGCTATTTTATTAAAACCAACACCCGCTGCCAAGCCAATAGCGGCAACCACCCATAAACTGGCAGCCGTAGTTAATCCTTTTACACCGTCGGGCGAACGAATTATGGTACCGGCGCCAAGAAAACCGATACCCGTAACTACACCGGCAGCTATACGCGCCGGGTCTAAAGCAACCTGCCCTTTATATATATCAAAAACATACAGAGATGTCAACATGATAAGGCAAGAACCTAATCCTACTAAAATATGCGTACGCAAGCCGGCATCCCTGCGATGAACTTGGCGTTCAAGGCCGACTAAACCGCATAAAACCAAGGTAAATAGCAAACGCATAACCATTTGAAAATCAGTAGGCATATATCCTCCTTATTTTATCTAAAACTCCATATTTAAATATAGATCGCTCCTTAAGCCTTTTTTATAAAGATAGCCTCCAAGCCCGGCCACCATGGCCGCGTTATCCATGCACAAATTAATATCCGGGAAGAAACAATTAATTCCCGCTTTTTTTGCCCCGGAGGCAATTCTCTGCCTTAAATAACTATTTGCAACCACACCCCCTCCGATCAAAAGACTCGAAGCTTTTTTATGTTTGCAGGCAATTAATGATTTTCGCATTAAAGTATTAATTGCGCTCTCCTGAAAAGAAGCGGCTAAATCTTTTTTTAATCCGGCTGCGATTTTTTTACCCTTTAAATAATATAAAACCGCGGTTTTTATCCCGCTAAAGCTAAAATCCATTTCATCACTTGTTCCTGAACAGGCAAATTTAATTTTATGCTTATTTCCATCTTTGGCTAATTTTTCAATTAAAGGGCCCCCGGGATAGCCGAGGCCCATAATCTTGGCTACCTTGTCAAAGGCCTCACCGCAGGCATCATCACGGGTTTGCCCCAATACCTCAAACTTTAAAAAATCTTTTATATAAAAAAGAGTCGTATGCCCTCCTGAAACCACCAGCGCCACAGCCGGTAATTTAATTTTATTATGGCAAAGAATGTTGGCATAAACATGGGCTTTAATATGGTTAACACCAAGCAGGGGCTTGTCTAAACTTAATGCCAAAGCCTTTGCAAAGGATATTCCGACTAATAGTGAACCCGCCAGGCCGGGGCCGCAAGTTACGCAAACCAGGTCAATCTGCTTAGGTTTTATTTTAGCTTTTTTTATTGCCTGGGTAAATACCGGGGCCATACTTTCAAGCTGCATGCGTGAAGCAATCTCCGGTATTACCCCGCCATGCTTGCTGTGCATTTTTAGGCTGCTGGCAACTACATTAGAAAGGACTTTTTTCCCATCCTTGACAACCGCGACAGAAGTTTCGTCGCAGGAAGTCTCAATCCCTAAAACAATCATCTGGCCACCTCAGAAACGAAAACAAATTTATACCCCTGCCTCTCCAATTGCGGAAGAATTTCTTTTAATACCATCAAAGTCGTTTTGCGGTCATGGCCTATGCCGATAGCAGAGCCATGTTTTGCGCTTAAGTTTTTCAGTCTTATCAACTGTCCCTTAATATATCCGGGGTCATTTTGATCGTCAAGGAACACGTCCCTTTTGGCAAACCTGATCTTTATTTCTTTTGCTATCCCCAGACAGACGGATTTAGCGGTTACAAAACTATCTAAAAAATACAGCTTGCGTTTTTTTACTTCAGCCATAACCATCAAGCTTGATCCCCGGTCTTCAGTAATAGCCGAACCCATATGATTGGATACCCCTTTTGCAAAAATTATCGAGGCCAAGTCCTGATCAAGGATATTGCGGATCTCTCTGGCATTCATGCCTAAAGTAATAGTATTATTTTCCAGCCTGATTTTTTCTTTAGGCTCCATCGGTAAATGCAAGATTATCTCAAAGCCAAGATGATTTAATTTTCGCGCGACTCCGGCGGAATTTTTAAGATTGGGTAAAATTGCGCAGGTCAGAGGCTGTTTTATGCCTGCGGCAATTGATAAATTATCCAGGTGGTATCCCCAATCATCAATTACAATGGCGATCCGGCCTTTATAAATTGGCGCTTTTTTGGCCGCCGGTTCCTTATGAATCGGGATCAAAATCAGAGAGATAAATGCAAAAAAAAGTAAAATTATTAAAGCAAAAATTAAAAACTTATTTTTCATTTTTACCGGATTGTTTATAAAATCCGATTGCCTCTAAGGCGTTTACTGCGCGCATAACCTGTTCATCCGCCTTGTAATCAAAAACTTCTTTCTCGCCGGTACGGCTTTCTTTTTTTCCACCTTTGATATCTTCCTCTTTGCTATCATCCGTTTCTTTCTTTTCAGCTAGAATATCGGGAACAACTCCTTTACCATGAATAATCTTGCCCGAAGGCGTGAAGTAATGGCTGGTAGTCAGGCGTAAGGCCGAACCGTCACCTAAGGGAATAACTGTCTGAACCGAGCCTTTGCCAAAAGATTTTGTCCCGATGATTATAGCGCGTTTATAATCCTGAAGGGCTCCTGCGACAATTTCACTGCCTGATGCAGAGCCTTCGTTAATCAGGATT
>JAHFFR010000048.1 GCA_023247825.1 Candidatus Omnitrophota bacterium | reverse complement strand
AAATTCCGTAACCAGGTCTTGTTTATCAATTCCTGTGTCAATAAAATCCCATGGAAGTAATGCGGCAGTTGGTTTCCCGGAAAGGTATTCCTGCGGGTCAACCCCCTGCCCGGAAAACGCCTCCTGCCATTTGACAAATGAAAAACAATTTGACCAGGCATCAAACTTAGCCCCCGATTTAAAAGCCGCTAAAATAACCTTGCTTAATTGCCTGTCCCCGCGCGAAAGCACTCCTTCCAGATAAGCCATTTGAAAATTATGAAAATTGAATTTAAGCCTTTTATTTTTAGAACGCGATCTTAAATAACCCTGTTTTTCCCTCATCGAATCAAGCGAGGCCATCGCTAGCCATTGCAGCGGAGTATGCGGTTTAGGAATTAACGGATTTATGCTTATATTAATTTGAGCAGGCGAGCCGTTTATCTTTCTTTTTAATTCTGAGGCCTCTTTGGCAAAATCAACTATTCCCCGAAGATCATCCTCTCCCTCTGTAGGCAGGCCGATAAGAAAATATAATTTTAAATGCTGGTAACCTGCCTGATACGCTTGCCCTATAGCACTGAAAAATTCTTCCTGCGAAAAGTCTTTTGCCAGCACCTGGCGTAATCTTTGCGTTCCCGCCTCGGGCGCAAAAGTCAAGCCGGTTTTTTTTATTTTAGCAATTAAAGCAGAAATACCGCCTAATAAAGATTTAGCTTTTAATGATGGCAAAGATAAATTAACGGATTGTTCCTTAAAAATACCGGTTAAGCCGGAAACTAAATTTACTAAATCCGGATAGTCGCTTACGGATAAACCCGCTAAAGATAATTCTTCATATCCGCTTGAGGCAATGCCAAGACTAGCTAATGAAATTATCCTTTCCTTGCTCCTTATCCTTAGAGGGTAATATTGAGGCCTGGCTTGGCAAAAACGGCAGCGATTAGGGCATCCCCGCATAATTTCCAGGGTAATCCGGTCATGAATTGTCTGGACATAAGGAGTCATCCAATTGCAGGGAAAATAAGATGAATCGAAATCGGCCACTGTGCGCTTTTTTATTTTTAAAGGCAGGCCTTTAAACCTTGGAGAAAAATTATTAAGCTCTCCGGCCTCATTATAATCAGCCAGATAAAGAGAAGGCGCATAAACGCCTTCTATTTTAGATAACTCAATTAAGAGCCCTTCCTTTGTTAAAGCCCCTCGTTTATAATCGGCCTTAAATTTACGGTATATATTTAAAAGCTCAACGATTGCCTCTTCGGCCTCGCCGATAATGAATAAATCGAAGAATTCAGCCATAGGCTCGGGGTTAAGCGAACACGGCCCTCCGCCGATAACTAAAGGGTGCCCGCAATTACGCAGGCAAGATTGTAGAGGCAGGCCGGCTAGCTCTAAAATATTTAACACATTGGTATAATTTAATTCTGAGCCGAGAGAAAATCCCAATATATCAAAATTGAATAATTCCTGGTTTGTCTCCCAGGAAAAAAAACGCCTGTTGGTATTTCTTAGCGCCTCTTCCATATCAGCTTCCGGGGCAAAAAATCTTTCACAAGTCACATCGGCAATATTGTTTATTACTCCATAAATAATACGCAGGCCGAGGTTGCTCATCCCCACCTCGTATAAATCCGGAAAGCCCAACGCAACGCTTACGGAACAGGAATTAAAATCTTTTTTACAGGCATTCCATTCATTGCCCAAGTATTGGCCGGGGCGATGCACATTTAGAAGCAAATCCTCAATCATAGTTAAAATACATTCCTGGTCCGGTCAATATTTGCCAAAACCCCTAAAGCAATAAAAGTAATTAACACGCTTGAACCGCCATAGCTCATCAAAGGCAGCGGCAGGCCGACTACCGGGGCCAACCCCATATTCATCGCAATATTAATAAATACCTGTATTGCCAATAAAAGGGATATGCCGTAAGCAAGCAACCTGCCGAACGCATCCTGCGTCCTTTGGGCGATTATAAAACCCTGATGGATGATTAGATAATACATTGATATCAATAAGAGGCTGCCTAAAAAACCCCATTGCTCGGAAAAGGTGGCAAAAATAAAATCCGTATGCGATTCCGGCAAAAAATATAACTGGCTTTGAGAGCCGCTTAGCCAGCCGCGGCCAAAAAATCCTCCGGAACCAATGGCTATGCGCGACTGAATTATCGTATACCCTGCGCCCAAAGGGTCAATATTCGGATTTAAAAAAACCAGCAGCCTTTGCTTCTGGTAATCGCGAAGGAAATGCCAGAAAAAAGGCAGGGGTAAAATTAAAAGAACCAGGAATGTAAAAATATATTTCAATCGGACACTGGTCAAATAAAGCAGGCAAACAAAAACAAGCAAAAGTATCAGGCCGCTGCCTAGATCCGGCTGTTCAATAATCAAGAACATGGGAACGGCTACGAATATAAACGGCAAAATCAAACCCCGAAAAATCCCAAACTTGCCGCTTGATAAAGATGTATCGTCAACTGATTTGGCGCTAAAATAACGCGCTAAAAATATTATAATCGCCAGCTTTGCAAACTCCGATGGTTGAAAATTAAACCAGGCAAACTTAAGCCATCGCTGCGCACCTAATCTTACAATGCCCAGGACAAAAACTAAAAAAAGAAAAAATAAAGCTGTGCCATAAATAAAATAATTAGCATCCCAAAGCTTGCGATAGTTAAAACCGGATATAACAAAAAAACAAACCAGGCCGATTGCCAGCCAAAGCATCTGGCGCATATAAATATCCTGCCAAACCCCTTCTTTCTGATAGGTGCTGCTGTAAATAGATAAAACTCCCGCTATGGCGATAATTAAAGCGAAAATCAGGATCCTGAAAAATGAATTTCTCATATCAACCCCTGGCTATTCATTGCCTCAATAATTTTTTTAGCAGTAACTGCGGCAGAATATCCCGGGCCGCCATTCTCCAAAAAAACACAGATTACAAATTTAGGCTTATCGAAAGGGAAAAAACCTACAAACCATGCGTGGGTGGCTCCGTGAGGCACCTGTGCGGTACCGGTTTTCCCGGCAACCGCGACAGGCAGGTTAGATAAAACATTCCCTGTGCCCTTAACATCGGAAACTACTTTGCGCAAGCCCGTAGCAACAGTTTCAATAGTGCTTTTCTTAAAATTTACCGCTGTAAGTTTTTTCTTCTTTTTTGATAAATCCAAACCACCTACCGCCTTGACAACATAAGGATTTAATAAATACCCTCCGTTGGCAAAAGAAGCCATCATATTGGCTGCCTGCAAAGGAGTAATCAGGCAATCTCCCTGGCCGATACTTAAATTAGCGGTATCGCCATCAAACCAGCTCTGAAATTTATTTATTTTTCTCCATAAAGGAGAGGGTATAAAGCCGCCCGTCTCATACGGAAGCTCAAAACCTACATTTCTGCCTAAACCTAACTTTAAAGCATAATCATGAATATTTTGCGCGCCCAAAAGCAGCCCGGTTTTATAAAAAAATACATCGCAGGAATGCGCAATTGCTCCAAAGATATCCTGGCTGCCGTGCGTATCCCAGCAGGAAAACCTTCTTAAGCCAACCATGGTTGAACCCTGGCAGAGAAAAACCGTAGAAAGGTTTATTTTTTTTAATTCCAAGCCTGCGGAAGCATCCACTATTTTAAAAACAGATGCCGGCGGATAGCTTGACCCTATTGACCGGTTAATCAACGGCGCATCGGGGTTATTAAAAAGCCCGGCAATAAGCGCCGAACGCTGGTTTACAAAAACTGCCGGGTTAAAATTCGGATAATTGGCTAATGCTAAAATCTCTCCGTTTTGCGGATCCATTAAAATTACACTTCCCTTCCTGCCGGATAAGGCACCTTCTGCAATCTTCTGGATATTAAGGTCTAAGGTCAATTGAACATCTTTGCCGCTCTGCGGAGATTGAAAACCCAAAACACGCATAAATTTTCCCCGGTGGTTCACTTCAACAGACAGCCCTCCTTCTTCCTGCCGTAAATAATAATCGTATTTTTCCTCGACTCCGCCAAACCCTACAATATCTTTAGTTTTATAACCGTAATCCTCCAGCTTAGTCAGCCGCCAGCGGTCAATTTCATTGACATAACCGATAACATGGCAGGCTAGGGCTGCGTATGGATAATGCCTTAAAGGCTTTGGCGTAATTATAATACTTGGCTCCTCAGCCTTATATTCTCCCAGCAAAATCGCTTTTTTAAGCTCTATATTGGTTGCAACGGTAACCGGAATGCTTGTAGAAATAAAATTCTTTTTAAAGGCTGCCCTTAACTCTTTGGTTTCTACGCCTAATAAGCGGCTTAACTTACCTAAAACCAGGTCAACCTGGTCTAAGTCCTGCGGCAAAATCATTACGTCATAAGATATTTTATTATCCACAATAATTTCGCCATTACGGTCTAGAATATTTCCCCTTGCGCCTGATTGCGATATAAGACGGATGCAGTTACTATCGCTTTGCTTGCGGAATTTCTCGCCTTGCAATAAATCAAGGTTAAATAATCCGACAAGCAAGAAAATAAATACAAGAATGATTATTAAATTTAATATGATCCTTCTTTCCATAATCTAATAAATTATCCGGTTATCCTCTCAATAAATTTAAAGACTAAAGGTGATAATGCTGCCGAATAAACCGAAGGAATAATCAGGTTTCGTAAAAATATGCCCGGAGGCACAATATTGCCGGAATTTAAAACCTGTAAGCCTCCCGCTATATTATTTAAGAAAGCCGCGATCAGGATTATGCCCAGCCGCACATAATCTTCCTCGCAAGAGATCTGGCGCGATAAGCGATAGACCAGGTAACTCCATACACTAAAAGAGATTGCATTTATCGGCAAAGTTAGCGGCAGGAATATATCTTTAGCAAGGCCGGCAAGAATACTAAATATTAAAGCTGTTTTAAGATCCAGATAAAAGACTAAAGAGACGGCAAAAACCAAAAGAAGGTCAGGCTTACAATGAAAAAAAACCAGAAAAGCCGGCCAGGTCAATTGTAAAGTAGTTAAAATAATTATACCCGATAAAAGCAACCATTTTTTCATGGGGTAATTACTAAAACTTCCTCAATACTGGCCAGGTCAACTGCCGGCCTAACAATAGCATAACGGTTAAGCCCGGAAAATTCGCGGCCGATATTAATTACTCTGCCGATAAGCAGGCCTTTGGGATAAAACTGGCTTAATTCCGAAGTAACAATAATATCTCCGGCAGTAATCTGCGCATCTTCAGGAAGATACCTCATAATTAAATTACTGCCAAGAGTCCCGCTGATCAATCCTTCCTGCCGGCTGCGCTGGACAATGCTTGAGATTCCCTGGCTTGGGTCACTAATCAACAAGACTTTACTGACCGTATCATTGTTCTCCGCTATCCTCCCTATTAATCCTCGATGGTTAATTACCACCATCCCGCGTTTTAAACCGCTATATCGCCCCTTATCGATAATAACGCTGGAAGACCAGCTGTCAACCGCGCGGCCAATCACTCTTGCAGAAATAAAACGCTGGGGTGTTTTTTGTTTAAAACTCAGTAAATTTTTAAGCCGGGTATTTTCCTGATAAAGCTCCCGCAGATCAAACAACCTTGAACGTAATATTTCGATCTCACCATTTAATTCTTCGGCTTTAACCATATTGCGGTGGTAGAAAACAACGCCTCCCAGTTCACGCTTAAGCAAACCAATAAGAGAAAGGTGCGGTTTAAAGGTTTTTTGTGCGGAATTTTTAAAACAGGATAAAGAATTGGAAATCAGAAGTACGGCGCAGGCACCAATAACAAGATTAATTAAGGTTTTACGGGGTAAGTTAAACACATTGAAAAATCCGGTAAGTTTTAATTACGTACTTCGGTTTTAACCGGTACGGTAACTTTTTTAAGGTATTGGATTTCACTAAGCACAACACCTGTTCCATTAGCAACCGCGGTAACCGGATCGTCAGTTATATGCACGGGAAGGCCCGTCTCTTCGGAAATTAACTTATCTAACCCTCTTAACAATGAACCGCCTCCAGCCATGACTATACCATGATCAATAAGATCCGCGGCTAACTCCGGGGGAGTCCTCTCCAATGATATTTTTATAACTTCCAATATTGCGCGCAGAGGTTCCTGTAAAGATTCACGGATCTCTTCGCTGGTGATGGTTACCGTCTTAGGCAGCCCGGCAACCAAATCCCTCCCTTTTACCTCCATGCTCATCTCCTCTTCTAAAGGATAAGCTGAACCAATCTTTATTTTAATTTCTTCAGAGGAGCGTTCCCCGATCATAAGATTATATGTTTTCTTAAGATATTCAATAATCGCTTCATTCATTTCGTCGCCGCCGATACGGATAGACTTTGAAAAAACCGTGCCGCAAAGCGAAATTACCGCGATCTCCGTAGTTCCGCCGCCAACATCGATGATCATATTACCGATAGGCTCCTGAATAGGCAACCCTACGCCAATAGCAGCGGCAATAGGCTCCTCAATCAAAAATACATCCCTTGCCCCGGCCCGCTCGGCAGAATCTTTTACCGCGCGTTTTTCTACTTCAGTTATGCCTGAAGGAATAGCAATAACAATCCTTGGCCTGACCAGGACCTTGCGGTGATGCACCTTTTTAATAAAATAGCGGAGCATGGCTTCGGTAATTTCAAAATCAGAGATAACCCCGTCTTTCATCGGCCGGATAGCAATAATATTACCCGGGGTACGCCCAAGCATACGCTTGGCTTCCTCACCAACAGCTAAAACATGCGAAGTCCCGCGTTCAATAGCTACTACAGAAGGCTCGCAAAGGACCACCCCTTCACCCTTAACAAAAACTAAAGTGGTAGCTGTTCCCAAATCGATTCCCATATCATTGGAAAACAGGCCAAGTATATAGTTAATCCCCTTTTTTAACAGTTGACTAAATTTTTCCATATTATCTCCCGAAATTAGGCAATATGTGGATTTTAACAAAGATTAAACTCTTTGTCAAACATAATCGTAATAAAAATTTGGGCAAATTAACCTTTAAATAAAGAATCAAAGGCAGCTAAAAATCCGGGGAAAGATTTGTTAATACAACTGACATCATCAATCCTGGACTCCCCTTGCGCCGCGGCGGCAGCTACAATCATGCTCATAGCTGTGCGATGATCGCCAAAACTTTTTAAATTAGCTCCGCAGAGCCTGCCCTTACCTTTTATTATTATATTTTCCCCTGAATTATTTTTTTTAACCCGGATATCCGCGCCCATGCTTTTTAAATTCCTGACCATGGAATCGATACGGTCGGTTTCCTTTACCCTTAACTCTTGCGCCCCCTTAATTATAGTCCGGCCTTGCGCAAAACAAGCAGCAACCATAAGGACAGGCAGTTCATCAATTAAGGAAGGTATTTCGCAAGGATAAACTACTGTGCCCTTAAGTTTACTTGCGCAAATTGCAAGATTGCCCGCCGGCTCAAAACCCTGTAATTTATTGCCGCCTATTTTTATTTTAGCCCGCATTCTTTTAAGAATATTGATTATGCCGCTACGCCTGGGATTAAGGCCCAGGCGCGCAATTACAATATTCGAGCCGGGAACTATTGTTGCTAAAACCATAAAAAAAGCCGCCGAGGAAATATCCCCCGGAATATAAATTTCTCCTGGGCTGACTAGATTTTTATTCGGATTTAAAGTTATGCTTTTATTTTTTATAAATATATCCGCGCCAAAAACCTTGAGCATGCGTTCAGTATGGTCGCGAGTAAATATTTTCTCAATAAGGCGCGTATTCCCTTTGGCAAATAACCCCGCCAAGAGAATCGCGGATTTAACTTGCGCGGAAGCAATGGGCATACGGTAAAGAATGCCTTTAAGATTCCCTCCGCTGATAACTATTGGGGCATATTCTTCTTTCCCCCTGATTTTTGAGGTAATCTGCGCTCCCATCAGGCGTAAAGGCACATTTACCCTGGCCATTGGCCTGATTGACAGATATTTCCCCGCGATAAGTTTGGTTTTAAAATCCTGGCCGGCTAAGACACCCAGGAGCAAACGCAGGGTGGTGCCGGAGTCGCCTACAAAAACCGGCTTACCAGGCTTAATCAACCCACCCATGCCTCTTCCAAAGAC